>DASWDS010000489.1:0-5363 GCA_036395165.1 Anaeromyxobacteraceae bacterium
ACGAGCGGATCCCGCTGGATCCCCGCAGAGTTGGCGGCGACCCCACGGAAGGGCAGGCTCGCGCCGTTGCGAGGGCCCATGCCGCACCGCAGCTTCCCACGGAGAGCGCGATGCACCTCGTCCCCCAGCCGCTCGGCACTCCGTCTGCCCACGCCGCGCTCTCCAGGGCAGGCGAGCTCCTGGCCCGGTTCCGTGAGGTGCGCGCCCGGACCGACGCGCTCGCCGCGCCGCTGTCGCCCGAGGACATGGTCGTCCAGTCGATGCCCGACGCGAGCCCGGCCAAGTGGCACCTCGCGCACACCACGTGGTTCTTCGAGACCTTCCTGCTCGCGCCGCGCGAGCCGGGGTACGCGCCGTTCCACCCGCGCTACGCCTACCTCTTCAACTCGTACTACGACGCGGTGGGACCCAGGCACGCCCGGGCGCTCCGCGGGCTCCTCACTCGCCCGTCGCGGGACGAGGTGCGCGCTTACCGCGCGCAGGTGGACGCGCGGGTCGAGGCGCTCGCCTCGGGCGGGCTCGACGCGGAGGGCTCCGCGGTCCTCGAGCTCGGGCTCCACCACGAGCAGCAGCACCAGGAGCTGCTCCTCACCGACCTGAAGCACGCGCTCTTCGCGAACCCGCTCCGCCCGGCCTACGCGCCGCCGCTCGCCGTCGCGGCGCGACGCGCCCCGCCGCTCGGGTTCGTCGCGCACGCGGGTGGGCTCCGCGAGGTCGGACACGCCGGCCCGGGGTTCGCCTTCGACAACGAGGGGCCGCGCCACCGCGTGTGGCTCGAGCCCTTCGCGCTCGGCACGCGCGCCGTCACCTCCGGCGAGTACCTCCGCTTCATGGAGGACGGCGGCTACCGCCGCCCCGAGCTGTGGCTCTTCGACGGGTTCGCCGCGGCGCAGGCGAACCGGTGGGAGGCCCCGCTGTACTGGGAGCGCGAGCGCGGAGGGTGGACGGCCTTCACGCTGCACGGGCCGCGCCCGCTCGCCCTCGAGGAGCCGGTGACGCACGTGAGCCTGTACGAGGCCGACGCGTACGCGCGGTGGGCCGGCGCGCGCCTGCCCGCGGAGGAGGAGTGGGAGGTCGCGGCCGCGGACGCCGCCGAGGACGGGGCGACCGCCGACGGCGGCCGCTATCACCCGGCGGTGGCGGCCGAGGGCGGCGGGGCGCGCCTCGCCCAGCTCCTGGGCGACGTGTGGGAGTGGACGCGCAGCGCCCACTCGCCGTACCCGCGCTTCCGGCCCGCCGCGGGCGCGCTCGGCGAGTACAACGGGAAGTTCATGTGCAACCAGCTCGTGCTGCGCGGCGGCTCGTGCGCGACCCCGGCCGGACACGTGCGCCCGACCTATCGCAACTTCTTCCACCCGGAGACCCGTTGGCAGTTCTCGGGGATCCGCCTGGCCCGGGAGGCCTGAATGCTGGACGGCGCCGATCCCCTGCTCGATGCGCGCCCGGTCGCGCCGACCGCCACCGACACGCGCGCCGAGCTCCTGGCGGACGTGCTGGCCGGGCTCTCCAGGCCGCAGAAGGAGATCCCCTGCAAGTGGCTCTACGACGCGCGCGGGTCGCACCTGTTCGAGCGGATCTGCGAGCTCGACGAGTACTACCCGACGCGCACCGAGCTCGGCATCATGGAGAGCCACGCGCGCGGCATGGCGGCGCTGCTCGGCCCGGGCTGCACGCTCGTCGAGTACGGCTCGGGCTCGAGCCTCAAGACGCGGCTCCTCCTGCAGCACCTCGCGAGCCCCGCCGCCTACGTCCCCGTCGACATCTCGGCGCGCGCCCTCGCCGACGCGACCGCGCGGCTCGCCCGTGGGTTCCCCGAGCTGCCCGTCCTGCCCGTCTGCGGCGACTTCACCGCGCCGCTCGAGCTCCCGCTCTCCGGCATCGCGGCGCGCCGGATCGCCGTCTACTTCCCGGGCTCCACGATCGGGAACTTCCACAAGCCGGACGTCGTCGCGTTCCTGCGCGCCGTCTCGCGCCAGTGCGGGCCCGGCGGCGGGCTCCTCATCGGCGTCGACCTGCGCAAGGAGCGGACGGTGCTCGAGCGCGCCTACGACGACGCGCGCGGCGTGACGGCCGCCTTCGACCTGAACGTGCTCGTCCGCGCCAACCGCGAGCTCGACGCGGACTTCCGGCTCGACCGCTTCCGGCACGAGGCGCTCTTCGACGAGCGGCACGGCCGCGTCGAGATGCACCTCGTCGCGACGGTGGGGCAGCTCGTCACCGTCGGGGGACAGACGTTCCGCTTCGCCGAGGGCGAGAGCATCTGGACCGAGTCGTCGTACAAGTACGGCATGCGGGAGTTCGCCGCGCTCGCGGCGCTCGCCGGCTGGCGCTGCGAGCGGACCTGGACCGACGAGCGCGCCTGGTTCAGCGTCCAGTACCTGACCACCGGCTGACGGCGGCGGCGCGCCCGGGCGCCAGCCGGCCAGGCGCGCAGGCGCGCATCCGAAAGGGGGCGTGTCGCGCGGGCGCCGCGCCATTACGCTCGTCCGGAGCCGCGCCGGGTCGCCAAGCGAGGAAATCGCATGATCACGCCGAAGATGCAGGACGCGCTCTGCGCGCACGTCGAGCAGGAGATGTACTCCGCGTACCTCTACCTCGCGATGAGCGCGTACTGCGAGGCGAAGGCGTTCAAGGGGTTCGGCCGGTGGCTGCGCGTCCAGCACGGCGAGGAGCTGGAGCACGCCCGCAAGGTGCTCGACTTCGTCGTCGCCCGCGGGGGGCAGGCGTCGCTCGGCGCGATCCCGGCGCCGCCGCGCGAGTACGGCACCATCGTCCAGGTCTTCGAGGCGGTGCTCACGCACGAGCGCCACGTCACCGACCGCATCCAGGCGCTGCACGCGACGGCCGGCGCCGAGAAGGACCCGGCGACGCAGATCTTCCTGCACTGGTTCGTCTCCGAGCAGGTGGAGGAGGAGAACGCGGCGACCGAGATCCTGGACAAGCTGCGGATGGTGGGCGACCGTCCGGGCGCGGCGCTCTACCTGGACAAGGAATACGGGAAGCGCGGCAAGACCGGCTAGCCCCGCAGCGCCATCGTCGCGGCGGGCGCCGCTCGCCATCGTCTCTCCACCGCTCGAAGGAGCCTGCCGTGGTGCATCCCACCGACGACCGCAACTACCGGCTTCCGCCGAGCCCGCGCCCCACCCGTTATGACGCGACGCTGGCGGTCGACCTCGACGCGCGGACGTTCTCGGGCACGGCCACGATCTCGCTCGAGCTCGCCGCGCCCGCGGCCGAGATCGTCCTTCACGCCGCGGGGCTCGACGTCTCGCGGGCGGTCCTGCGCACCGCGCAGGGCGAGCGCGCGGTGTCGCGCGTCGAGCCCGCCGCGGCGAGCGAGACGGTGCGACTCGTGCTGGCCGCCTCCGCGCCGGCCGGCGGCGCGGCGCTCGACATCGCGTGGAGCGGTCGGATGAGCGCGGGGCTCCGCGGCCTCTACCGGGCGGGCGACGTGGCGGTGACGCAGTTCGAGGCCGCGGACGCGCGGCGCGTCTTCCCCTGCTTCGACGAGCCGGCGTTCAAGGCCATCTGGGCCCTCACCGTGGACGCCCCGGCGGGCGTGACGGTCCTCTCGAACGGGGCGCCGGCGCGCACGGGCGGCGAGGGCGGGCGCCAGCGCGTCGCGTTCCACGAGACGCCACCGCTCCCCACCTACCTCGTGGCGCTCGTCTGCGGGCGCGTCGAGGCGCAGGACGCCATCTCCGTGCGCGGGATCCCGGTCCGCACCTGGGCCGTGCCGGAGAAGGCGTCGCTCGCGGCCTTCGGGCAGGAGGTCGCGGTCGAGGTGCTGCCGCGCCTCGAGGACTACTTCGGCCTGCCCTACGCCTTCGGCAAGCTCGACCAGGTGGGGATCCCGGAGTTCGAGGCCGGCGCCATGGAGAACGCCGGGCTCGTCACCTTCCGGGAGGCGGCGCTCCTGCTCGATCCGGCCACCGCGTCCCTGCCCGTCAAGAAGCGGGTCGCGGAGGTCGTGACGCACGAGCTCGCGCACCAGTGGTTCGGCAACTGGGTGACCATGCGCTGGTGGGACGACCTGTGGCTGAACGAGTCGTTCGCGACCTGGATGTCCTACAAGATCGTGGACGCCTGGAAGCCGGACTGGCGCGCGTGGCTCGACTTCGACGCCGGGAAGGCAGCCGCGCTCCACCTCGACGGCCTCCGCTCGACGCACCCCATCCACGCGGAGGTGAAGAACCCCGACGAGATGACCGAGAGCTTCGACCTCATCACCTACGAGAAGGGCGGCGCGGTCCTGCGCATGATCGAGGGGTACCTCGGCGAGGCGCCTTTCCGGGATGGGATCCGGCTGTACATGCGGCGCCACGCCAAGGCGAACGCGGTGGCGGACGACCTCTGGACCGCGCTCGGCGAGGCATCGCGCCAGCCGGTGCTCGAGCTCGCGAACGCGTGGATCCGCCAGGCCGGCCACCCGCTCATCGAGGTGCAGCGCGACGGCCGGACGGTGCGGCTCGTGCAGCGCCGCTTCTTCTCCGAGCCGGGCGCCTCCGCCGAGCGCCACGAGCGGTGGCCCGTGCCCCTCGTGCTCCGCTACGAGGACGCGGGCGGGATCCACGAGCAGCGGCACCTTCTGGGCGACGGCTCGGGAGAGGTGACGCTGGAGGGCGCGGGCGACGTGGCCTGGGTCTGCGCCAACGCGGCCTCGACCGGCTTCTACCGGGTCTCCTACGACGCGGCGGCGGTGTCGGCGCTGGCGCGCCACGTCGCGCGCCTCGCCCCCGCCGAGCGCATCGGCCTCATCGCGGACGAGTGGGCGCTCGTGCGCGCCGGCGTGCGCGAGGTGGGCGCCTTCCTCGACCTCGTCGCCGCGTTCGGTGACGAGCAGGACCACGCCGTGCTGGACGAGCTGGTGGGACGGCTCGCCGGGATCGAGGCGCGGCTCCTCGACGCCGGCGTGCGCGCACGGTTCCAGCGCTTCGTCGCGCGCCTCCTCGGGCCGGCGCTCGCCGCCGCGGGGTGGGACGCGAGGCAGGGCGAGGACGACCTGTCGCGCCTCCGCCGCGCCGCGCTCGTGCGCGCGCTGGGGCTCGTCGCGCGCGAGCCGCGCGTCGTGGAGGAGGGGAGCGCCCGGCTCGACCGCTTCATGGCGGGGGACCGCGCCGCGCTCGAGCCGAACCTCCACGAGCCGGCGGTGGTGATGGCGTCGCGCGCCGGCGACGCGCGACGGTTCGACGCCCTGCGCGCCCGCTTCCCCGTGGAGCCGGATCCGGCCTTCCAGCGGCGCTACCTCGTGGGCCTCGCGCTCTTCGAGGACGCCACGCTCGCGGGCCGCGCGCAGGAGCTGGCGTTCGGCGACGAGGTGCCGCTGCAGGACAGCGCGTCCTTCATGGGCGCGCTCCTCGCCA
>DASWDS010000490.1:0-1723 GCA_036395165.1 Anaeromyxobacteraceae bacterium
CACCTCGATGGTCGGGCAGGGCAGGGACCGCAGGCAGTCTGGGAGCGCGCGGCTCGTGTGCGTCAGCGCGCCCGGGTTGAGGATGACGCCCTGCGCCTCGTGCCGGTGCTCCTGGAGGAAGTCGAGGAGGGCCCCCTCCCAGTTCGACTGGAACGCCTTCACCTCGAGGCCGTACGCGGCGCAGGCCTCCGTCACCATCCGCTCCACGTCCGCCAGCGTCTCGCGCCCGTAGATCTCCGGCTCCCGCTCGCCGAGCAGGTTCAGGTTCGGGCCGTTCACGAGCAGGATCATGGTTGCCCCCCGATCTCCTTCACCGTCCGCTCGACGGCGCGTGGATCGGCGGCGACGTCCCACTCCACCGCCCACGACCCGTCGCCGAGGCTCCGCGGCAGGACCCAACGGAGCCCGTCCGCGGTGCGCTTCTTGTCATACCCCATCAGCCGGGCGGCGCGGCGCGCGACGTCGCGCGGGACGCGGACGGGGAGCCCGGCCGCGGACAGCACCGCCTCGATGGTCTCCGCCGCCGCGGCGTCCACGCGGCGCATCGCGTGCGCCAGCCGGAAGGCGAAGGCGAGCCCGACCGCCACCGCCTCGCCGTGGGTGTAGCGCGAGAACGCGCCCGCCGCCTCGACGCCGTGCCCGAAGGTGTGGCCGAGGTTGAGGAGCTTGCGCTCGCCCTTCTCGGCGGGGTCGCGCTCCACCACCTCCACCTTCACGCGCGCGCAGGCGGCGACGAGCGGCGCGTCGGCGGACCCCCGGCGCGCGGCCGCGCGGACGTGCGAGAGGAGCGGCGGACGGAGCGCCGCATACTTCACCACCTCGCCGAGCCCGCTCCGGAGCTCGCGCTCGGGGAGCGTCCGCAGCGCGGCGGTGTCGGCGAGGACCGCCACCGGCGGGTGGAACGCCCCCACCGCGTTCTTCGCGAGCGGCAGGTTCACCGCCGTCTTCCCGCCGATCGCGGCGTCCACCATGGCGAGGAGCGTCGTCGGGACGGCGGCCCAGGCGATGCCGCGCATGTACGTGGCGGCGAGGAACCCCGCCGCGTCCGTCACGGCGCCTCCGCCGAGCGCGACGACGAGGCTCCTCCGCGTCGCCCCCGAGCGCAGGAGCCGCGTCGCGGCGCGCTCCAGCTCGGCGAGCGTCTTGCCCCGCTCGCCGTCCGGGAGCGCGTGGACGAGCCCGCAGCTCCCGGCCCGCTCGAGCGCGGCGCGGACGCGCCGGCCGAAGGGCGTCGCGAGCACGTTCGCGCAGGTCACGAGGGCGACGCGGTCGCGGCCGCGCGCCAGCGCCGCGACCGCCTCCGGCACGCCGCCCCCGACGCGGACCTCGTAGGCGTGGCCCGCCTGCCTCGCCTCCAGGACCTCGGCCGTCATGCGTCCTCGCCCTCGGCGGGCCCGCCGGCGAGATCCGCGATGCGCCGCGCCACCGCCTCCGGCGCGAGGGCGTCCACCGCCACGGTGTGGTGCGCCCGCCGGTACAGGGGCAGGCGCGCCGCGAGGAGCGCCTCCCAGCGCGGCGCCAGCGGCCGGCCGGCGCCGGCCCCGAGCCGGCGCGCCGCCTCGCGCGCGGAGACGTCGAGGAAGACGACGCGCGACGTCGCGAGGAGCCGCGCCGCGCTCGTGGGGTCGCAGAAGGCGCCGCCGCCCAGGTCCACGACGAGCGGTCCCGACAGCGACGCCACCACCTGGCGCTCGAGCGCGCGGAACGCCGCCTCGCCCTCCTC
>DASWDS010000491.1:0-4642 GCA_036395165.1 Anaeromyxobacteraceae bacterium
GCGATCGAGCTCGGCGGTGGTCTCGAGCCCGGTGAGGAGGACGACGTCGCGGCCCGAAGACAGGGCGTTCCGCAGGGACGCGGCGACCGCCGCCCAGTCGCTGCCGCGCTCGCCCTCGAGGAGCACCTCCGGCGCGACCGCGATCGCCGCGACGCCGGGCTCGGCGGCGACCCGCTCGGCCTGCTCGCGCGCGACGCGCGAGCGGCTCCCGACGAGGAGGAGCGCCGGCCCATCCCGCTCCTCGAGGCACGGCCCCGGCGCGGCCTCGTCCCGGCGCAGCCCGAGCGCGGCCGGCAGATGTCGGGCGAGCCCGGCCGATCCGACCCACACGACCGGGGCGCCCGCGCGGGCGCCGGCGTGGGCGATCCGGGCGAGATCGTCCTCGTCCTCCGCGTCGCACACGACGGCGTCGATGCCGCTCGCGGAGAGCTGCCCGAAGGTGCCCGCGAGGGCCTCCGCGCCGGCGCGCACGCCGTCGCGCCGCACCGCCGCCGCGCGCAGGCCCGCCAGGCGCAGCATCGCCACGATGTCGGCGGGGCCCGCCATCCCCGACGCGCGCCAGACCTCCGTCTCCTCGAGCGGCACGCCGCCGACGAGGACGCGGCCCTCGCGCGTGATGCGGCCGGTGGCCGGGAAGGCGGGCGCCACGACCGCGATGGGCCGGGGCCCGCGAGCGGCGTCGACCGCCACCTGGAACGTCGCCGCGAGCTCTGGGCCGACGTTGCCGCGGAGCGTCGAGTCGATCTTCTTGTAGAGCGCGCGCGAGCCTTGCCGGATCGCCCGCAGCGCGGCCACCCGCGCCCGCTCGGCCGCCAGCCCGGGCGCGAGCCGCCGGCTGTCGATGTCGACGGCGACGATCTGGGCCGCGGCCGGCGCCGTCTCGCCGACCGCGACGAAGGTCGGGAGCCCCGCGATCGTGAAGGCGATGCCGCAGTCGGCGGCGCCGGTGAGGTCGTCGGCGATGACCGTGACGTCCCGCATCGAGGCATCACCGCGTCGAGGACGAGGGGGCGGCGTGGGCGACCGCGCGGGCGGGTTCCGGGGCGCGCCGCGCCGAGACCCGGCGGTACCACCAGGCCGTGACGATCGGGACCAGGATCGCCGTCACGACGACGCTCGTCGCGACGAGGACGGTCGCGCTCGCCGCGGCCGGCTTGTAGGCCGGGTTCGCCGCCGCGACGATGGCGGGCACCGCCGCCGCGTTGCCGGCGGTCGAGGCCGCCGCGAGCCCCGCCGTGCCGGTGCCGCCCGTGAGCCGGTCCGTGACCCACAGCACGATCCCGGTCGCGAGGACGACGAAGACGCCCAGCCCGACTCCGAGCAGGCCCGCCCGCCACACCGACGCGAGGTTGATCCCGGCGCCGAGCGCGAAGGCGAAGAACGGGATCATGACCGGCACCGCCGGAGCCAGGAACGCGCGCATGTCGCGGTCGAGATTCCCGATGATCATGCCCACCGCGAGCGGCAGGATGGCGCCCACGAGCGCCTGCCAGGGAAAGGCGGAGAGCCCGGCGACGCCGAGCGTCACCATGGTGAGGAACGGCCCCGACTCGATGCTCATGATCGAGTAGGCCGCGACGTCGCGCGGCCTCCCGAACTGGCCCATGAGCGCCATGTACAGGCCGCCGTTCGTGTCGTTCATCGCCGCGACGACCGCCAGCGTCGAGAGCCCCGCCAGCACGCCGCCCGTCACGGGCGCCTCGCCCCAGATCCGCCCCAGGAGCGTCCCCACGACCGCGGCGGTCACGATCTTGGCCAGGAAGAGCGAGCCCCCCTTCTTGAGGATGTAGGGCGTGGCGTTGAACTCGATGGTCGCGCCCATGCAGACGTAGAAGACCGCCAGGATCGAGAGCGCGCCGACGAAGAGCGCTCCCGTGAACGACCCGAAGAATTTCCCGGTCCCCGGCGCGACGGTGTTGATGATCGCTCCCGTGAAGAGCGGGATGATCATCATCCCGCCCGGAACCCGCTCGATGGTGCGCTTGATCGGCACGTTCGCCATGGATGCGCCCCCTCCGATGAGGTGTGCATCTCGCAAGCTCACGGCAGGAGGAGGAGCGGACGTCCCGGCGCTGCAGCCGCGCGGCCGACCGCCCGGCCCGCTCACGTCTGGCCGTACACCGGGATGACGGCGCCGTGCACGACGCGCGCGGCCTCGGAGCAGAGGAAGAGGATCACCTGCGCAATGTCCTCCGGCTTGGGCCAGCGCGCGAAGTCGGCCGCCGGCATCGCGGCGCGGTTCGCCGCCGTGTCGAAGACGCTCGGCGCGACCACGTTGACGTTGATCCGGTGCGGCTTCACCTCCTCCGCGACGGCCTGGAAGAGCGCGACCGCCCCCGCCTTGGAGGCGGCGTACGCGGCCGCGCCGGCGGCCGGCGCGAAGGCGGCCTTCGACGCGACGCCGACGATCCAGCCGCGGCCCTCGCGGATCATGTGCGGGAGCGCCGCCCGCGTGAGCGCGAACGCCGTCGCGAGGTTCATCGCGAGCATCCGCGCGTAGCTCTCCGGCTCGGTTTCCCAGACGCTCGCGCCGCCCTCCCACCCGCCGACCGCGTCGACGAGGACGTCGAGACGGCCTTGGCGCTCGACCAGCTCCGAGACCATCCGCGCCACCGCGCTCGCGTCGGTCACGTCGGCGAAGACCGCGGAGAGCCGCTCGCGGTCGTTCCCCGCGGCCGCCACGAGCGCGTCGTACTCCTGCCTGCGGCGGCCGGTGACCACGACGGTCGCGCCCTGCTCGAGGAAGGCGAGCGCCACGGCGCGACCGAGCGCGCCCGTCCCACCGGCCACGAGGACCCGCTTGTTCGAGTGCATGCGGCCGTTCTAATGGCCACCCTGCGCGGTGGCCGCGAATGGCGGTTCCCGGTTCAGTCTCGTTCACGGGACCAGCGCAACCGAGCACGGCCGATGAGTCGCCACGAGCCCCTGCCCGGGCCCTGGGCGCGCGGGGCCGCGCAAGCAAGCAGGCGACCCGAGCGCGGATCGGCGGGAAGCTGCAAATATCCATTTTCCGGCGGTGAAGCGCGGGCGCGACTCTGTGCGAGCACCGCGACGGCCCGTGCTCTAGGATGACCGCCATGGCCAGCGCACGCGTCGGGATCCTCACGGGCGGGGGTGACGTCCCCGGCCTGAACGCCGTGATCAAGAGCGTCGTCTACCGCGGCAGCGAGCACGGGGTCGAGGTCGTCGGCATCCGGCGCGGCTGGGAGGGGCTCACCCACCTGGACGTCTCCGATCCGGCCAGCAGGAGCCGCTACGTCCTGCCGCTCACGCGCGAGAACACGCGCACCGTGGACCGGACCGGCGGCACCTTCCTGCACTCGAGCCGCACGAACCCCTCCAGGATGAAGAAGCTGCCACCGCACCTGGCGGGGCGGGACTTCCCGACGTCGCAGAGCACGAAGGGCGGCGCGATCACCACGACGTACGACCTCAGCCAGCACGTGCTGTCGAACCTCGCGGCGCTCGGGATCGACCACCTCATCGCGATCGGCGGCGACGACACGCTCAGCTTCGCGGCGCGCCTGCACCAGCTGGGCGGCAAGGTGATCGCGATCCCGAAGACGATGGACAACGACGTCCGCGGGACGGAGTACTGCATCGGCTTCTCGACCGCGATCACGCGCGCCATCGACGCCATCCAGCGGCAGCGCACGACGGTCGGCTCGCACGAGCGGATCGGCGTCTTCCGCGTCTTCGGCCGCGACGCGGGCTTCACGGCCCTCTACACCGCCTTCGTCACCTCGATCCGCTGCGTCATCCCGGAGCACAAGCCGAAGCTCGAGAAGCTCATCGAGCTGCTCATCACCGACAAGCGCTCGAACCCCAGCAACTATGCCCTCGTCGTCCTGTCGGAGGGCGCCGAGTGGGAGGGGTACCAGGTGCAGGAGTACGGCGAGCCCGACGCCTACGGCCACCGCAAGAAGGCGAGCGTCGCGGAGTCGCTCTCCGACGAGATCAAGCGCCGCACCGGCGAGGAGACCATCGTCTCGGACCTCACCTACGATCTCCGCTCGGGCGACCCCGACTTCATCGACAAGCTCGTCGCGCTCACGTTCGGCACCATGGCCCTCGACGCGGTGGTCGACGGCCAGAGCGGGCTCATGTCGGCGCTCGTGAACGGGCGGTACGACCTCGTCCCCATCCCCGACCCGAAGCTCGGGCCGCGCAAGGTGGACATCGCGACGATGTACAACACCGAGCGCTACCGCCCGATCTACGAGGGCAAGCGCGGGCTCCCCATCTTCCTCAACAAGGCGTGACGCGAGTGGCCCGGCCCCTCCACCCGGACACCGCCGCGCTGCACGCCGACCTCGGCCTCGAGGCCGCCGCCGACGTCGCCCCGCCGCTCCACCTGGCGACCACCTTCGAGGCGGACAACGCGGAGGGGCTCGTCTACGCCCGCACGCAGCAGCCGACGCGGGAGCGCCTGGAGGCGGTGCTCGGCGCGCTCGACGGAGGCGAGGCGGTGACCTACGCCTCGGGCCAGGCGGCCGCGCTCGCGGCGCTCCTGCACTTCGGCTCCCGGCGGGTGGCGATCGCGCGCGGCGGGTACCACGGCACGCACGCGGTCATCGAGAGCCTGGGCCCGTACGGCGTCGTGTCGGTGCCGCTCGACGCGCCGCTCGAGCGCGGCGACCTC
>DASWDS010000492.1:0-9045 GCA_036395165.1 Anaeromyxobacteraceae bacterium
TTAGCACACCCTGCCCCGGGGCACATCCCGGCTGGTTTCTGGCCAGTTCCAGCCCCGTCTTGCGGCGTGTCGGAGCGCTCCGCTATACCCAGCTCTCCCCGCCGCACTGAAGCGAAGGAGACGGCATGCAGTTCTTCATCGACACCGCCGACGTGGGCGAGATCAAGAAGGCCCTCGCCATGGGTCTGTGCGACGGCGTCACCACGAACCCGTCGCTCGTCGCGAAGACCGGCCGCCGCTTCAGCGAGGTGCTGAAGGAGATCACGGAGCTCGTGCCCGGGCCGGTCTCGGCCGAGGTGACCGCGGTCGACTACGACGGCATGATGAAGGAAGGCCGTCACTACGCGAAGGTGGCGAACAACATCGTCGTGAAGGTGCCGCTCATCACCGAGGGGCTGCGGGCCGTCCGCGATCTCACCGCCGAGGGCATTCGGACCAACGTCACCCTCTGCTTCTCGCCGGTGCAGGCGCTGCTCGCCGCGAAGGCGGGCGCCACGTACGTCTCGCCGTTCGTGGGCCGGCTCGACGACATCTCCGAGGACGGGATGGCGCTCATCGCGCAGATCCTCGAGATCTTCCACAACTACGACTTCGCGACGAAGGTGCTCGTCGCGAGCGTGCGCCACCCGATCCACGTGCTCGAGGCGGCCCGCCTCGGCGCCGACGTGGCGACGCTCCCGTACAGCGTCATCGAGCAGCTGGCGAAGCACCCGCTCACGGAGAGCGGCCTCAAGAAGTTCCTCGCGGACTGGGAGAAGGTCCCCAAGGAAGCGAAGGACACGAAGTGACGTGGTGGCCCGCCTCGCGGCAGGCGCGGGCGAGCGTGCTGGCGCCCCCCTGACGATCAGGACTCCGTCACGCGAAAGAGCGCTCTCTCGACGAGCTCGACCGCGCGGACGAGGTCGCCGCGGTCGAGCTGCGCACCCTCGGCCCAGTCCCGTAGCCCGAGGCACTTCTCCGTGACGAAGCGGACGACGAGGTGGCCCGACGCAGCCTCGGCCGGCGTCTGCCAGTGCGCCTGAGCGCCTTCGCCCATGAGCCTGTCGATCGCCTCGACGTCGCGCAGCAGGTCGAGCTTCGCGACGTGCAGCGCGAACCGGATCACCTGCTCGCGCGGCCTCGCCTCGAGCCCGCTCGACCAGCGCGTGCGCAGCTCGTCCGAGACCCAGTCCACGAAGGGCGGCGGCCAGGCGGCGAGCTCCTTCGCGAGCTCCTCGGCGAACCGGCCGAGGATGTGCTCCTTCACCGGCTCCTTCTGCCGATCGTAGAGGAAGTCCCACCGCCGGTCCCGCGCCACGCCGCGAGTGTAACGCCTCGCGGACCGGATCGCCCCGAGCGCGGGGGGTCGTCACCCGGCGCGCATGGCGCCGGGGACGAGCGTGAGGCCGCGCAGCTTCACCGGCGCCGACGCCTCTCCGGCGCGGAGCTCGGCGAGCAGGGCGTCGTAGACGCGCTTCTTGTAGAGGAACTCGCGGTGGCCGTGCGCCTCCACCTCGACGTTCCTGAGGTAGGGCAGGCCGAAGGTCTCGATGAGCGTCGAGGGGAACGGCGCGAGCCGATCCTGCTTCGAGTAGAGGGACGTGAAGCGGACGCCGGGCGGCCACGCGCCGTGCTGGAGCCGGCGGATGAGCCGGCTCATGGGCGTCATCTGCCAGACGGAGCGGGCGAAGATCCCGAGCGGCAGCGCCGCGTACGCGGCAGGCGTCCCGTGGTGCGGCGTGCCCATCGTGACGAGCGCGCGCGTGCGGCGCCACCCGCCGAGCTTCTTCACGTAGTAGGCGCCGATGAGGCCGCCCTTCGAGTGGCCGACGATGGTGAGCTGGCCCATGCCGGGATTGCGCGCGTAGAGCCGCTCCACCTTGGCGCGCACGTAGTCGGCGAGGTCGTCGATGCCGCGCGTGTTGAAGCTCCTCGCGAGGCCGCCCAGGTTGAGCGAGAAGACGCAGTACCCGTCGCGCCTGAGCCGGCGCTCCAGCACCTCGAACGTGCGGCGCGTCGAGAAGAAGCCGTACAGGAGGAGCACCGGACGTTGACAATGGGTGAAGTCCGTCACGCGCGGCATCGGGGGCCCGGCCGAGAAGTCGAGGTACCCCGCGAGGTATCGTAGCTGGCGCCGGAGCCTGCGCATTCCCGAGAAGAGCTGCGTCATGACGGCCCTCGTCCAGGTGCTGCGGCGATGCGATCCGCTACGATGCGACCCGCCACAACGTCGTCACGGGCTCACGCCGACGTAGTGCGTCAGCCAGTTGCCGAGCAAGCGCTCCCCATGGGGAGTCTCCCCGATCGACGCCAGGACCGCGCGTGCCCCTCCCGGGGCCTGCTCGTCCAGCCGAGCGCGCCGTCCCTCGTTCAGGAGACGCGAGCGGGTCGCGTCGAACTCGGGGTGGAACTGGACACAGCGGATGCTCTCGCGAACGCCGAAGGCCTGAATCGGCGAGAAGTCGTTCTCCGCGAGCCATGTCGCGCCCGGCGGGAGCTCCGGGACATGGTCCTCGTGCTGCTGGTGCACGGCGAAGGTGGCCGGGATCCCCGAGAAGAGCGAGTCGCGGCGGCCCGCCTCGGTGAGGCGCACCTCCGACATGCCCGCCTCCCGGCCGCGGGGGTTTCGTTCCACGCGGCCGCCCAGCGCGCGGGCGAGGAGCTGGTGTCCGAAGCAGACCCCGAGCACCGGGCGCGATCGCGCCGCGTCGAGCAGGTACGAGGCGGCCTCGTCCATCCACGGCTCGGGCTCGGTGACGCTCCGCGGGGAACCCGACATGACGACGGCGTGGAACGGCGCGAGCGACGGGAGCCGGTCCTCGTAAGGGCGGACGATGCGCACCTCCACGCGCGGCGCGAGCCAGCGCGTGAACCAGGCAGGGTAATCCCCGAATCGCGCCATGACCGCCGGGTCCGTCGAGCCCGCTTGTACGATGAGCACTCGCCTCATGTGGGGTCCTGTGTCGCCCGGAGGTGGGGCCCGTTCTTATGCTCAGAGCCCATCGACGACTGATGTGTGACCTCCGCTGCCGTGACTTGCAAGTGAGATACCCATGGTACGTGCCGAGTCCCTCGATCTGGACGCGCTCCGCCTCGTGTTCGAGGAGCGCAAGGTCACGAAGGTGAAGCTCGGCGGGTTCGACGTGGACGGCGTGCTGCGCGGCAAGTACGTCTCGCTCGAGAAGTTCTTCAGCGCGGCGCAGAGCGGGCTCGGCTTCTGCGACGTCATCTTCGGCTGGGACGTCGGCGATCAGCTCTACGACAACGCGCAGGTGACGGGCTGGCACACGGGGTACCCCGACACGCTCGCCACCATCGACCTCTCCACGTTCCGGATGATCCCCTGGGAGCCGGGCACCGCCGCGTTCCTGCTCGACTTCTGCGACCGCGAGGGCAAGCCGCTCGCGATCTCGCCGCGGCAGGTGCTGCAGCGCGTCCTCGCGCGCGCCGCGCGCTCGGGCCTCGAGGCCAAGCTCGCCGCCGAGTACGAGTTCTTCTTCTTCAAGGAGACGCCGGAGTCGGTGCGGGCGAAGGGCTTCACCGGCCTCACGCCGCTCTCGCCGGGGATGTTCGGCTACTCGTGGCTCCGCGCCAGCGAGTCGAGCGAGCTCGTGCACCGCATCCAGGACGAGCTGGCCGCGTTCGACCTGCAGATCGAGGGCTTCCACACCGAGACCGGCCCCGGCGTGTTCGAGGCGGCCATCGCCGTGGACACGGGCCTGCGCGCCGCGGACAAGGCGGCGCTCTTCAAGACGGCGGTGAAGGAGATCGCGCACCGGCACGGCCTCATGCCCTGCTTCATGGCGAAGTGGAACGAGAAGCTCCCGGGGTGCTCCGGGCACGTGCACCTCTCGCTGTGGGACGGCCAGCGCAACGTCTTCGCCGACGGCGCGGGCGGCATGTCGCGGCAGATGGAGCACGCCATCGCCGGCCAGGTCGCGCTCATGCCGGAGCTGACCGGCGTCGTCGCGCCCACGGTGAACTCGTACAAGCGGATGGTGGAGGGCGCGTGGGCGCCCACCACCGCGACCTGGGGCGTCGAGAACCGGACCACCGCGCTCCGCGCCATCCCGGGGAGCGCCAAGGCGACGCGCATCGAGTACCGCCAGGCGGCGGCCGACATGAACCCGTACACCGCGATGGCGGTGGCGGTCGGCTCGGCGCTGTGGGGCATGGAGCGCTCCCTCGCGCCGCCTCCGCCGGTGCGCGGGAACGCCTACGACGCGAAGGACGCGCCGAGGCTGCCGCGGACGCTCGCCGAGGCGACGGCGCGCCTGCGCGAGAGCGCCGCGGCGCGCGAGATCCTGGGGGCCGAGTTCGTCGAGCACTACGCGCGGACGCGCGAGTGGGAGGTGCGCCAGTTCGAGCGCGCGGTGACCACCTGGGAGCTGGAGCGTTACTTCGAGATAATCTAGGGTTCCACCCAGGTTGCGTTCGCGCTTCGACGACGGGCCGCTGGAGCGGCCCTGCGCTCAGGGCGAACGGGTCGAGGTCGAGGTTCCATCCTTCCCGCAGGCCGGGACAGGGCAGGGAAGAGGGGCGGTTCCAGATGATCACCGAGATGTCGTTCCCGACCAGGATCGTCTTCGGCAAGGGCGCGGTGAAGGAGGTGCCGAACCACCTCGCTCGCCTCGGGGTGAAGCGGCCCCTCGTCGTCACCGATCGCGGGCTCGTCTCGACGGGGCTGCTCGCGCGCCTCACCTCCGTCCTCGAGGCGAAGCACGTCCCTTTCGCCGTGTTCGACGGCGTCGAGCCGAACCCGACCGGCGCGACCGTGGAGCGTGGCCTCGCCGCCTACCGCGACGCGGGCTGCGACGGCCTCGTCGCCATGGGCGGCGGCTCCCCCATCGACGCCGCCAAGGGCGTCCGCCTCCTCGCGACGCACGCGCTCCCGCTCGCGCAATACGACGACGCGAAGGACGGGTGGCGCCTCGTCACGAACCCCGTTCCCCCCATGATCGCCATCCCGACCACCGCCGGCACCGGCTCCGAGGTGGGGCGGAGCTTCGTCGTGACGCTCGAGGAGACGGGCCGCAAGACCGTCGTCTTCGCGCCGCCGCTCATGCCGTCGGTGGCGGTGTGCGATCCGGAGCTCACCTACGACCTGCCGGCCCGGCTCACCGCCGCGACCGGCATGGACGCGTTCACGCACAACCTCGAGGCGCTCTGCGCGAAGGGGTTCCACCCGCTCGCGGACGCGCTCGCGAGGAAGGGCATCGAGCTGTGCGGGAAGTATCTCGTCCGGGCGGTGCGGAACGGGCGGGACGAGGAGGCGCGCGCGTCGATGATGATCGCCGCCATCACCGGCGCGACGGCCTTCCAGAAGGGGCTCGGCGCGGCGCACTCGCTCGCGCACGCGCTCGGGCCGATCGCCGGCGTCCACCACGGCCTCGCGAACGCGATCGTGCTGCCCTACGTGATGGAGTTCAACCTGGGCGCGGCCGCGCCGCAGCTGGCGGAGGCGGCGATCGCGCTCGGCGAGCTGCCCTCCGACGACCGCGACCGGCTCGCGCGGCGCGCCGTGGAGCGCGTCCGCGCGCTGGCGCGCGAGGCGGGCATCCCCGAGAAGCTCCGGGACGCGGGCGTCAAGGAGAGCCAGCTCCCGCTCCTCGCCGAGAAGGCGCTCGAGGACGCCTGCCACCTCTCGAACCCGCGCCCCTGCGAGGCGGCCGACCTCTCGGCGCTGCTGCACGCGGCGTTCTAGCCGAGCGATCCGGCGCGCCGGCGAACGCGGGCGAAGACGGGATGGCGTCGGTTTCCCGTCCGCCGCACCCGCGGTAGACTGCGACCCCTCGAAAGGGAGCCTCGATGCTCGTCGTCATGAAGCCGCACGCCACGCAGCCGGAGATCGACGCCGTGGTGGAGAAGATCCGGTCCCTCGGCCTCGCCTCGCACGCCATCCCCGGCGCGCAGCGCGTCGCGATCGGCATCACCGGCAACAGGGGCGCGCTCGACCCCGGGCTGTTCGACACGATGCCGGGGGTCGCCGACGCCATCCGCGTCTCGAACCCCTTCAAGCTCGTCTCGCGCGAGGTGAAGGAGGAGGACACCGTCCTCGACGTCGGCGGCGTGAAGCTGGGCGGCAAGGCCATCACCGTCATCGCCGGCCCGTGCTCGGTCGAGTCGAAGGAGCAGGTGCTCGAGGCCGCCCACGGCGTGAAGCGGTCGGGCGCGACCTTCCTGCGCGGCGGCGCGTTCAAGCCCCGCACCAGCCCGTACGAGTTCCAGGGCATGGGCGAGGAGGGCCTGAAGCTGCTCGCGCTCGCGCGCGAGGCGACGGGCCTCAAGGTGGTGACCGAGGTGATGGACGCCGACGACCTCGCCATGTGCGCGGAGTACGCCGACGTCCTGCAGATCGGCGCGCGCAACATGCAGAACTTCTCGCTCCTCAGGAAGGTGGGCGCGCTGAAGAAGCCCATCCTGCTGAAGCGCGGCCCCTCGGCGACGATCCGCGAGTTCCTCATGGCCGCGGAGTACATCCTCTCGGGCGGCAACTACCAGGTGGCGCTGTGCGAGCGCGGGATCCGCACCTTCGAGACCATGACGCGCAACACGCTCGACCTGAACGCCGTGCCGGTGCTGAAGTCCCTCACGCACCTGCCGGTGGTCGTCGATCCCTCGCACGGCATCGGGCTCCGCCCCCACGTGCCTGCGATGGCGCGGGCGGGGGTCGCCGCGGGCGCGGACGGCCTCATCATCGAGGTCCACCCCTGCCCGGAGAAGGCGCTCTCGGACGGGCACCAGTCGCTCTCCATCCCGGAGTTCGCCGGGCTCATGGAGCAGGTGCGGATCATCGCGGGCGCCGTCGGCCGGCCGCTGGCCTGACAGGCCGCAGCGCTCAGGGCTCGCGTCAGCGCCGCATGGCGCGCTTGAGCGCCTTCACGAAGCGCCTCACGCGGTCGGCGCGCGCCTTCCGGCTCCCCTTCTCGGCGAGCCGAGAGACGATCGCGCTCCCGACGACGACCCCGTCGGCGAGGCGAGCGACGTCGTGCGCCTGGGCCGGCGTGGAGACGCCGAAGCCCACCACGACCGGCACAAGCGAGGCGGCGCGCACCGCCGCCACCTGGGCCGCCAGGTCGGCGGGGAGCGCCTTGCGGGCGCCGGTGACGCCGGTGACCGACACGAAGTAGAGGAAGCCGGTCGCGGCGGCGGCGGCGGCCCTGCGGCGCGGCTCGGTGGACGTCGGCGCGAGCAGGAAGACGGTCTTCACGCCGGCCGCCTCCGCGAGGCGCCCGAGCTCGTCCGCCTCCTCGGGCGGCACGTCCGGCAGGATGATCGCGTCCACCCCGGCCGCGGCCGCGTCCGTGAAGAAGCGCTCGAGCCCGTAGGCGAGCACCGGGTTCACGTAGCCCATGAGCGCGATCCGCACGTTCGAGCGCGCGCGGACGTGAGCCGCCACGGCGAGCGCGTCCGCGACCGTCGTCCCGCTCGCCAGGGCGCGCTCGGCGGCGCGCTGGATGGTGGGCCCGTCGGCGATGGGATCCGAGAACGGCATCCCGATCTCGATGAGGTCGGCGCCGGCCTCGGCGCAGGCGGCGGCCGCCGCCTTGGACGTGGCGAGGTCGGGATCGCCCGCCATGAGGTACGTCACGAGCGCCGCCTCCTCGCGGGCCCGCGCGGCGTCGAACATCGTCGCGATCCGGTCCTCGGTCCGCGGCACCGCCAGCGCCCCGCTCATCTCGATCTCCTCGCGCGCTTCGGCGGTCGCGCCGCCCGCCGCGGCTGCTTCGCCTCCGCCGCGGCGCCGAGCGCCTTGCGCACCTGGTCCACGTCCTTGTCGCCGCGCCCGGAGACGTTCACGAGCACGAGGCCTCCCCCGCCGAGCTGGCGCGCCAGCTTCCGCGCCGCGGCGACGGCGTGCGCGCTCTCGAGCGCGGGGATGATGCCCTCGGTCCGCGCGAGGTACTGGAGCGACTCGAGCGCCTCGGCGTCCGTCGCCTGCATGAGCGTGAGCCGCCCCTCGTCCTTGAGATAGGCGAGCTCGGGGCCGACGCCGGGGTAGTCGAGGCCGGCGCTGATCGAGTGCGCCTCGGCGATCTGCCCGTCGCGCGTCTGCAGGACGTAGCTCTTCGAGCCGTGGAGCACCCCGGGCGTCCCCTTCGCGAGCGACGCGCCGTGCCGCCCGGACGAGAGCCCGTGGCCGGCGGCCTCGACGCCCACGAGCTTCACGCCCGGGTCGGAGAGGAAGGCGCTGAAGATGCCCATCGCGTTCGAGCCGCCGCCGACGCAGGCGACGACCGCGTCGGGCAGGCGGCCCGCGAGCTCCTGCACCTGCGCGCGCGCCTCCTTCCCGATGATCGCCTGGAAGTCGCGCACGAGCGCCGGGTAGGGGTGGGGGCCGGCCACCGAGCCGATGATGTAGTGCGTGTCGCGCACGTTCGTGACCCAGTCGCGGATGGCCTCGTTCATCGCGTCCTTGAGCGTGCGCGAGCCGGCGGTGACCGGGACGACGCGCGCGCCGAGGAGCTGCATGCGGAAGACGTTGAGCGCCTGGCGCTCGACGTCGAGGGCCCCCATGAAGACGTCGCAGGGGAGGCCGAAGAGGGCCGCGGCGGTGGCGGTCGCGACGCCGTGCTGGCCCGCGCCCGTCTCGGCGATGATGCGCCGCTTCCCCATCCGGCGCGCCAGCAGGACCTGGCCGAGCGTGTTGTTGATCTTGTGCGCGCCCGTGTGGCACAGGTCCTCGCGCTTCAGGAGGACGCGGCAGCCGCCCACCTCCGCGCTCATCCTGAGCGCGTCACCGACCGGCGTGGGACGGCCGGCGAAGCGGCGCAGGAGCCCGTCGAGCTCGCGCTGGAACGCCTCGTCCGCGCGCGCGATGCGCCACGCCTGCTCGAGCTCGTCGAGGGCGGGGATGAGCGTCTCGGGGACGAAGCGGCCGCCGTAGGCGCCGAAGCGGCCCTTGGCGTCGGGGAGGGGCGTCGTCACGGCTGCGGCTCCTTCGCGTTCTCGATGAAGCGGCGGACCTTCTCGGGATCCTTCACGCCGGGCGATGCCTCGACGCCGCTCGCCACGTCGACGGCGTAGGGCCGCACCGCCGCGATCGCCTGCCGGACGTTCTCCGGG
>DASWDS010000493.1:0-10976 GCA_036395165.1 Anaeromyxobacteraceae bacterium
CGTGACCGGCCGCGTCCTCGAGGCGCTCGGGATCGCGGGCGAACCGCGCGACGACGCGATCTCGCGCGCGCTCGCGTACCTGCGCCGCGCGCAGGAGCCCGAGGGGAGCTGGTTCGGGCGGTGGGGCGTCAACTACGTGTACGGCACGTCGAACGTCCTCTGCGGTCTCGCCCGCCAGCGGGTGCCCGGCTCGGACCCGATGGTGTCGCGCGCGCTCCGCTGGCTCGAGTCGGTCCAGAACGAGGACGGGGGCTTCGGCGAGGGGCTCGAGTCGTACACCGACCGGTCCGCCATGGGCCGGGGGCCGTCGACGGCCTCCCAGACGGCGTGGGGGGTGATGGGGCTCCTCGCCTACCGGCCGGCGACGGATGCGGCGGTCCAGCGCGGCGTGGCGTGGCTCGTCGACCGGCAGCTCGCGTCCGGGCCGGCGGCCGGCTCGTGGGCCGAGGAGGAGTTCACCGGCACCGGGTTCCCGCGCCACTTCTATCTCCGGTACCACCTCTACCGGCACTATTTTCCGCTGATGGCGCTCGGGCGGTTCTGCGCCGCGAGCGGCGCGTAGGCAACGGGTTGCCGGCGCCGGGGGTCGCTTCGCTGCTCTGGGGGACGGTCGTGCACCGGCCCTACGTGTACGCCTTCTTCTGCTGCTTCCTCGCGTTCGCGTGGTACCAGCTCGGGTGGAGACGGACCGTGACGTTTGCCGTCGCCACCTGGCTCGTCGCGTTCGGGTGCGAGTACAGCTCGACGCGCAACGGCTTCCCCTTCGGGCCGTACACCTACTTCGACGCCACCCGCACGCGCGAGCTGTGGATCTCGAACGTGCCGTTCTGGGACTCGCTCTCGTTCGTCTTCCTGTCGTACTTCAGCTTCGTCCTGGCAGCCGCCCTCCTCTCGCCGCGCGACGCGCTGGCGCGCGGGAGCTGGCCGGGGCTGCGCCACCGGGCGGCGCCGCTCGTGGGCGGGCTCGTCATGATGCTGCTCGACGTCGTCATCGATCCGGTCGCGCTGCAGGGCGAGAAGTGGTTCCTGGGGCGGATCTACGAATATCCGTACCGCGGGTTCTACTTCGGGGTCACCGCCGCCAACTTCGCGGGCTGGTTCTTCGTCGGCGCGGCGAGCCAGTGGATCTTCCAGGTGGCCCTGCGCGTCCTGCCGTGGTGCGCGGGCCCGTGGCGCGCCCTCCACCCGCGCTTCGTCTGGGCGGTCTACGCCGTCTACGCCGGCGTGTTCGGCTTCAACCTGGCCATGACCATCGTCATCCACGATCACGCGCTCGCCGCCGCCAGCGCCGCCGTCATCGCCGCCACCCTCTCCTCGCTCGCCTGGCTCTTCCGCGCCCGGGGTAGCGTCGCGTGATCCTGGTCTGCGCGGCGACCGGCACCGAGGCCGCCGCGTGCCGCCGCGGGATCGCGGACGCGGAGGCGCCCGGCATCGAGGTGCTCACCACGGGCGTCGGCCCCGAGCGTGCCGCACGCGCGCTCGGGCGCTGGCTCGAGGCGAGGCCGCACGGCGCGGGTCCACCATCCGATCGCCGGCCAGCCCTCGTGGTCTCGGCCGGGTTCGCGGGCGCGCTGACGCCGGACGTCGCGCCCATGGCGTGGGTCACCGCCGCGAGCGTGCACCGGCTCGTCGGTGGCCGCGCCGTCCCCTCAGGGCTGCCGCGCGAGCTGCTCCGCGTCGCGGACGGCGCGCAGCCGTGTCACTTCGTCTCGGCCGACCACGTCGTCGCGGGCGGCGTCCCGGGGCTGGCGGCCCCAGCGGCGGCGGACATGGAATCGGCGGCGCTCGCGGACGTCGCCGGCGCAGCCGGGATCCCATTCGCCGTCCTCCGCCTCGTGACGGACACGCCGACCCATCCGCTCGCGCCCGTCGCGCACTGCCTGGCCGGCGCGCTGGCGGCCCACGGCGTCCGCAGGCGCGCCGCGCATGCCGCGCGAGCGGCCCTCGCCGCGGCGCGCTCGCCGGCCGGCGCCCTCGCCTTCCTGCGCGAGAGCATGAGCTGGACCGACCGGCTACGCGCCGGCTGGCGCGAGCACGCGAGCCGCGGCGTGCCAGCTTCGCCGGAAGGCTAATTTAGGATGCCGGACGGGCTTCCGGCCTCAGGACGTAGAGCTGGCTCGCGTCCACCTTCTGGAGCGGCGCGTGGCCGGGAAGCCGGACCTGGTAGCGGCACTCCTCCTCGTGCTCGCGAAGCTGGCGCTGCGCGTTGTAGACGCTGTTGAACTTCCACAGCATCTTCACGAAGTTCGTCTGTCCGTGCGCCAGATGCCCCGCCGCGATCGCGAAGGCCCCGCGCAGGGCGGCCCAGCCGAGGTGCTTCTTGTTCAGCACCTGCTGGGTCCGGACCAGCTCCTCGTAGAACTTCGCGAGCGGCATCCGCGTCGGCACCACCGCGTGCTGCACGTCGAAGAGACGGTAGTCGCGCGTGGTGAGCTTGCGCGACTCGGTGTGCCACGTCTCCGTCCCGGGATAGGGCGTACCCACCGTCAGGTGGACGATCTCGGGGACCGACAGCGCCCACTCGCGCACCGCCTCGAAGCGCGGCTCGTCCCAGTCCGCATCGGCGATGATGTTCACGGCCACCGTGATGCCGAGCGACCGCGCGACCTCGAGCGCCTCGAAGTTCTTGCCCAGCGGGATGCGCTTGCGATGCGTCTTCAGGCCCTCCTCGTCGATCGCTTCCAGGCCGACGAACATGTACTCGAGCCCGAGCCGCTTCCAGTACTGGAAGACCTCCTTGTTGCGGATGAGCACGTCGGCGCGCGTCTCGAGGTAGTACCGCTTCTTGATGCGGCGCTTCTCGACCTGCTCCGCGATCGCGTATCCGTGCTCCGGATGGATGAACGCCACGTCATCCACGATGAACACGCCCGGCTCGCGGATGCTCGCCAGGTCCTCCGCGGCCCTCTCCGCGCTCACCTTGCGGTAGCTGCGGGCGTAGAACGTCCAGGCGCTGCAGAACACGCAATCCCATGGACAGCCGCGCGTGAACTCGATGGACGCGCAGGGGTCGAGCACGCCGATGAAGTACTTCTTCCGCCTCGCCAGCAGATCCCGCGCTGGCTGCAGCCGGTCGAGGCTCGCCATCATGGTCGGCGCCGGACCGTCCCCCAAGGTCGTGCTGATGCCCGGCAGCCGGTGCAGGTCCGACCGTGAATGCGCCGCGGCCTCGAGCAGCTGGGGGGTGATGACCTCGCCCTCGCCGCGCACCACGCAATCCATCGCGCCCGCCGCGTGCTCGAGGATCTCCTGCGCCGTGAACGACGCGCTGTGCCCACCCGCGAAGATGAAGCACTCCGGTGATCGCGCCCGCGTGGACTTCGCGAGGTCGACCACCTCCGGGATGTTCGCGAGGTAGTTCAGCGAGAAGCCGACCGCCTGCGGCCTCCAGTCTTCGAGGAGGCGGAAGTAGTCGGCGTGCTCGAAGCTCTGGAGATCGAGGAGGCGGACCTCGTGGCCAGCCCGTCGCACCGCCTGCGCCACCAGCTCGAGACCCAGGGGCTCCAACCGGAGGTAGATCCTCGAGTACATCAGGGCGCTGGGATGGACGAGCAGGACTCTCACGGGGAACCCCTTTGCTTGCCTGATCGTGTACCGCGCGAAGATCGCGGCGAGACGGAAACTTGGGTAGGCGCCGACGGGCGCTCGCGCGAGGCGATCCACAGGCTCGCGGGGAGCGCGGTGAAGTCCGCCACGAGCGCGAGCAGGAAGGCGGCCGCCGTCATGAGGCCGAACTGCCGGAGGGGCGGAAAGCTCGAGACCGACAGGCCCAGAAACCCGGCGGCGTTGATGAACGTCGCGAAGACGATGGCGCGACCCGAAACGCGGAGCGCGTGCCGGATCCGCTCCTCCACGCCGGCGCCCGCGCGCTCGTGCATGTGGTGGAAGAAGTGGATCTGATCGTTCTCCGTCGTGCCGAGGACGGTGGTCGCGATGATGATGGTGGCGATGTTGAGCGACGCGCCGAGGAGGCGCATGCCGAGGAAGGTCGCGAGGAGCGCGAACAGGGAGGGGATCATCGCGAGCAGCCGCTCGATCCCGCTGCGGAACACGAACAGGAAGACCGTGAAGATGAGGACCACCGTGAGCGTGAAGCTCTCGGCCAGCGTCGGCACGAGGCTCGCCCCGACCTTGACCTGCAGCAGCGATTCGCCGACGACGCGCATCTCCGCGGCCCGGAGCGCGGGCGCGCCAGCGCGCGCCGCCTCCCACGCCGCGCGGACCCTCCCCACCATCGCGGCGTAGCCCGCGGCGTCACCGCGGCGGAACAGCACGGTGAGCTGCAGGTCGGCGAGCCTCTTCAGGTCGATGAAGTTGCGCAGGTCGCCCTCCGTCAGGAGGAGCTGCTCGAGGTCCGCCGTGGCGCGCGCGAAGCCCTCCGCATCCTGCGGCAGCGCCTCGCCCTGCCCCGCGAGGTAGCGCCGCAGCCGCAGCGGCGTGGTGGGGCCGGTCACGCTCGTGACGTCCGGGGCCGCCTCGATCGCGCTCTGGAAGCGATCGATGGCGCGCAGCACCTCCGGATCGGTCGCGGACCCGGGCGGCAGGTGGACCCACACGCGCGCGACGTTCAGGTCCATGACGTGGTCGCGGAACCACACGAGGTCCCGGTGCAGCGGGGTCGAAGGATCGAGGTAGTCGAGCGTGTCGACGCCGACCGACATGCCCCTCACGAGCCTGGGAGCTCCGAAGAGCGCGACCACGCCCGCGGCGCAGAGCCCGAGGGCGCCCCCCATCAGCGCCCAGCGATACCGGAAGGTGAACGCCGGCAGCGCGCTCGCGACGCGGTCGTAGAGCGCGCTCCGCACGGCGACGCTGCGGCCGGTGGGCGTCCTCAGCGCGAGCTGCAGCGCGGGGAAGAGCGTGAACGCGACCACCCAGGCGAGGACGAGCGCGACGGCCGTCCAGATGCCCATCTCGCGGATGGGCCGGATGGGAGAGACGGCCAGCGCGGCGAAGCCGAGCACGGCGGCCAGCATCGACGCGGTGACCGGAAGGAGCTTGTTGCGCAGCGCCGCGATCTGGTGCTCGCGGAGCGGCACATCCTCCGGCTGGTCGACGAAGCGCGAGTGAAGGTAGACGAGCGTCGCCAGCGTGGTCACGAGGACCGTGAGCGGCACCAGCACCGAGACGATGGTGAACGGGAACCCGAGCAGCCCTCCCGCCGCCACGCCGAGCGCGACGGCAGCTCCGAGCGCCAGGACGAGGGCGAGGAGCGCACGCCATGACCGGTAGAGGAAGAGCGCGATCCCGATGAGCAGCACCGCGAAGATGGGAAACGACCGGGCCGAGGCGGACGAGGACTGGCGCTCGAGCCACGAGGTCACGTACGGCGCGCCGATCTTCCGGACCGGCTCGACCCCGCTGCGCGCGAGCGATGCGTCGATCGCCGCGAGCGCCGCGTCGCGCTCCGCGCCCCCACCCACGTCGAGGCTGGCGAGGAGGGTCAGAAACCGATCGCCGACGAGCCCCTGGCGGCGGAAGAAGTCGGTCCCGAGGGCGAGCCCACGCAGCTCGGCGGCGCCGGCCCCGGGCCGTGCCCGCCGGAGCGCGTCGAGAACGGAGAAGCTGCCGGCGTGCGGCACCGCGCGCAGCGCGGCCTCGGCGGCGTCGACCCGGGCAATGGACCGGGGCGACCACGGGTCGTCCGCCTCGAAGACCAGCAGCACGATCTGTCGCTCGGGGAAGATGCCCTGGAAGGCGCGCGTCGCGGCGTAGTCGGGGTCGCTCGGCACGATCAGCCGATCGATGGCGCCCTCGCTCGGGATGCGCGTCGCGACGAGGACCGCCGCCGGCACCAGCAGCGCGTAGAAGGCGAGCACCGCGACCCGCATCCGCACGACGCGGGCGAGGACGCGCGAGGCCCGATCCTGCGCGTTCACTCCGTCAGCCCACCGCCGCGGAGCGGCGCCGCTGGAGGGCCGACACCGCCGCGAGCGCGGCGATGGCGTAGGCGATCCCGAGCACGAGGTCGATGACGTAGTGGTGCTGCAGGTACACCGCGCTCAGGCACATGAGGAGGAAGAAGAGCACGGCCGGCCAGCGCGCCCAGCGCAGCTCCGGCACCTGGAAGGCCACGACGGCCGCGATGAGCGGATAGGACACGTGGAGGGACGGGAGCGCGCCGAACACGTCGATCCCGCGCCCGTACACCTCGTCGAAGAGGTGGGTGCCGAGGAGCAGGTCGAAGCGATGCGCCGCCGCCGAGCTGGGCTCGGTGTGCATGCGCGCCGGAGCGAGGCCGTACGCGGTCACGTACCAGGGCGGCGCCGCCGGGTAGATGAAGTAGGTCGCGAAGCCCATCACGTTCACCGCGAGGAACGAGCGCGCGAGGGCGCCGGCGGCCGCGAGCCGGGACCGGAAGAAGAGCAGGAGCGCCATGCCCAGGTACTCGCCCACGAAGACGAGGTAGGCGAACCCGCAGGCGAGATCGAGGGCGGGCCAGTGATGGGCGAGGAAGACCTCGTTGAGCGTCCGCCCGCCCACGCCGAACCACGCGCGCTCGAGGAGATAGGGCTCGGCGACGTGCACGCGGCCGTCGATCCCCTGCCAGTAGTAGTAGCGCATCGAGTCGAAGATCGCGCCCGTGAGCATGAAGGGAAAGAACACCTTCAGGAACAGGCGCGTCCTCGGGTTGTAGAGGTCGAGGAGCCCGAGCAGCCCGACCAGCACGTGATCCGCGCGCAGCCCGCCGAGGGCACCGACGGCGGCGATGTAGGCGAGCCCGATCGCGGGTGGCCACGCGCGGCGGGGCAGCGTCCGCGACGGCAGGAGCCACTCGCGCGCGAGGGCTCGCAAGGAGGTGGCGGCGGGCTCGAGCTGCCCGGAGGCGTTCGACGCTGCGCTCGGCATCGACGGCAGCGAGTTAAGGACGTCGCGCGACGGATTCAAGAGGTTCTCGCGTCGGAGGCGGCGCGGCGCGGCGAGTTGACGCGCAGCAAAGCGTCGCCGCCGCGGGCGTGCCGTCACGCGGAGCCTACGGTGGCCTTCCACGGTCAGCGGATCACCTTTTGGGTTTGCGTCGTCCAGCGAGGGACCGTAAGGGAAGGGAGCGCCACGCTGGCGGGAGAAGTGAGACTCCGCGAATTGGAACCGAGGGTCGCTGCCGGCGTCGCCGCCGCCGCGCTGTTCGTCGCGGGGCGCGCTGCGGCCGATTGCCGCCCCGGCCTCACCACGCAGCTCATCCCGCTGCCCATCTACGCGACGCTGCCGAACGAGGGCAACACCTGGGGAGCGATGCCGGTGTTCCTGCGCGTCTGCCCGGAGGGCGAGCGCACGGAGTCGATCATCGCGCCGAGCGTGAGCTGGAACTCCGTCATCCGGTTCACGGGCACCTTCCGCTGGTACCACTACCCCAGCGAGGACACCGCCCTCACGCTCATCGCGTCGGCGAGCACGCGGACCAACTACAACAACCTCCTCGTCTGGCAGCGGCTGCCGACGGCCGCGGGCGCCTCGACGGACGAGCTGCTGCTGCGCTTGCAGCGCAGCGTCTTCTTCCGCTTCTTCGGCCTGGGCCCGGACACGCCGGCCAGCGCGGAGACGAGCTACACGGGCCTGCGCGCGATCGCGACCGCGCGGCGGGGCATGAACCTCGTCAGGCACTTGAACCTGGGCGCCGCGGTGGGCGTCGAGCGCGACGCCGTGGAGGCCATCGGCGTGCCGGGCCTGCCGCTCAGCCGGCGCGTCTTCCCCGACGCGCCGGGGATGCGGGGCGCCACCCTCGCCTGGCAGGGCCTCGATCTGCGCTACGACGACCGCCGAGGCGGGGACTACGCCGAGCGCGGCTTCCGCGTCGACGTCGGGGGCAGCGTGGTCGAGGGGCTCGCGCGCTCGCCGACCTTCCTGCGCGCGGGCGTGCAGGCGCGGGGTATCGTCCCGGAGCTCGACTCGATCTCGGGTGCGGCCCGGCTCTCGTGGACGGCGGTCAGCTCGGGCCGCGCGCCCTTCTACCGGCAGAGCACGCTCGGCGGCGCCTGGATCCTGCGCGGCTTCACGGAGGACCGCTTCATCGATCGCCAGGCGTGGACCCTCGAGCTCGAGCAGCGCATCCGGCTCCTCGAGACCCACATCTTCGGCGTGGTCGCCGACTGGCGGGCCGATCCGTTCGTCGCCGTGGGACAGGTCTTCGGCTCCTTCGACGAGGCGCTCTCGCGCCCGCAGATCGCGGAGGGCATCGGATTCCGCGCGTTCGTCCGCCCGAACGTCCTGGGGCGCATCGACGTGGCGTACGGCGGTGAAGGCGTCAAGGTCTACGTCGAGCTCGGCTACCCCTACTGACGACTCCTGACGACGCTCACGCGACGCCGCGCCGGCCGGCGCCGGGCGCGTCGTCGGACGCCGCGCCGACGAGCTCGCGGGCGGCCGCGGCGACGGCGGCCGCGTCGATCCCGAGCTGGGCGCGCTGCTTGTTCGCGTCGCCATGCGTGATGAACTGGTCGGGCAGGCCGAGTCGGCGCACCCGCACCACGCCCAGGAGGTCGCGCCGCTCGAACGCCTCCAGGCACGCCGAGCCGAAGCCGCCCGCGAGCGCCGACTCCTCGACCGTCACGACCCGGCCGCACGCGCCGGCGAGGGCGCAGAACAGGCCTTCGTCGAGCGGCTTCACGAACCGCGCGTCGACCACCGTCGCGCCGACCCCCTCCGCGGCGAGCGCGTCGGCCGCCGCGATCGCGGCGTGAACCGCCGTGCCCGCCGCCAGCACGACCACGTCCGGCCTCGGCCCTCCGTCGCGGACGACGCGCGCCTTTCCGATCTCGAGCGGCCGCGGGATGGCGTCGAGCTGGACGCCCTGGCCCGATCCGCGCGGGAACCGGAAGGCCGCCGGGCCGCCGTGCTCGACCGCCGTCGCGAGCATGCGGCGCATCTCGTTCTCGTCGGCCGGGGCCATGACGAGGAGGTTCGGCACGCAGCGCAGGTACGACAGGTCGAACGCGCCCTGGTGCGTCTTGCCGTCGGCGCCCACCAGGCCGCCGCGGTCGAGCGCGAACGTGACGGGCAGCCCCTGGAGCGCGACGTCGTGGATGATCTGGTCGTACGCGCGCTGCAGGAAGGTCGAGTAGATGGCGACCACGGGGCGCAGGCCCTCGCAGGCGAGACCGGCGGCGAACGTCACCGCGTGCGGCTCGGCGATGCCGACGTCGTAGGTGCGGTCCGGGAAGCGCTGCTTCGCCTTGATGAGCCCCGTGCCCTCCAGCATGGCGGCGGTGATGGCGACGATGCGCTCGTCGCGCTCCATGGCGTCGCAGAGCGCCTCCGCGAAGAGATCGGTGTAGCTCTTGGCCGGCGGCTTCTTCGAGATCGGCTTGCCGGTCGCGACGTCGAAGAAGGAGAGCCCGTGGCCACGGGTGGCGAGGTCCGATTCGGCCGGGTGGTACCCCTTCCCCTTGGTCGTCATGGCGTGGACCAGGACCGGGCCGTCGCACAGCGCCACCTCGTGGAATGTCTCGACCAGGCCCTGGACGTCGTGGCCGTCGACGGGCCCGACATAACGGAACCCCAGCCCCTCGAAGAGGATGCCGGGCGACACCAGCGCCTTCGTGGCGTTGATGGCGTGCCGGATCGCCTCGATCGCCGCAGGGCCCCTGGGCAGCTGCCGCAGGATGTCCTTCGCGGTGCGCCGCCAGTGGTCGAAGGTGCGGCTGGCGAACTTCTTCGTGAGCCACTCCGAGAGCGCGCCGACGTTGGGCGAGATCGACATCTCGTTGTCGTTGAGCACGACCAGCAGGTCGCGCTTCAGGTAGCCGGCCTGGTTCAGCCCTTCGAACGAGAGACCGCCGGTGAGGGCGCCGTCGCCCATGAGCGCGACGACCTTGCCTGCCTCGCCGCGGAGCCGCCGCCCCTCCACCATGCCGAGCGCGGCCGACACGGCCGTCGAGGCGTGCCCCACCCCGAACGCGTCGTGCTCGGACTCGTGGCGCTCCGGGAACCCGGCCAGCCCGCCCTCGGTGCGGATGGTGCGGAACCGGTCGCGGCGGCCGGTGAGGAGCTTGTGCGCGTAGGCCTGGTGGCCGACGTCGAAGACGAGCCGGTCGACCGGCGACGCGTACACGTAGTGCAAGGCGACGATGAGCTCGACGGCGCCGAGCGAGCTCCCCAGGTGTCCGCCGTTCCTCGCGCAGGTGAGCACGATCTCGTCGCGGATCTCCTGGCACAGCCGAGGCAGCACGTCTGGCGCGAGCTTCTTCAGGCTCACGGGTGAATCGATGCCGTCGAGCAAGCGGGCCATGCCTACCTCTTTCTCGTCACCACGAAGCGGGCGAGGGCGCGCAGCGCCTCCGCGGAGGGGCCGAGGTGGTCGAGCGCCGCGAGCGCCTCCGCGCAGGCCGCATCCGCGCGGCGGCGCGCCTCGTCGACGCCCAACAGCGAGGGGAGCGTCGCCTTCCCGGCGGCCTGATCCTTGCCCACGCGCTTGCCGAGGGTTGCCGCGTCGCCCGTCAGGTCGAGGAGGTCGTCCGCGATCTGGAAGGCGAGCCCGAGCCTCTGACCGACCGGCTCGAGCCCGCTCGGCGATCCGGTGGCGGCGACGGCGCCGCCCACGACGGCCGCCGTGATGAGCGCCCCCGTCTTGGCCGCCATGAGCTCCGACACCTCGCGCTCGGACAGCGCGCGGCCCTCGGCGCCCATGTCGAGCGCCTGCCCCTGGACCATGCGCCAGGCGCCCTCCGCGAGGAGCGCTGCCAGCGGCGCGGCGCGGGCGTCGCCCGTCGCGAGCAGATGGCGGAACGCGAGCGACTGGAGGCCGTCGCCGACGAGCATCGCGCTGGCCTCGTCGTACGCCTTGTGCACCGTCGCGCGCCCGCGCCGGAGGTCGTCGTCGTCCATGCACGGGAGGTCGTCGTGCACGAGCGAGTAGGTGTGGATCATCTCCAGGGCGAGGGCGAAGCGCATGGCGAGCCCGTCGTCGCCGGCGTCGCCGCTCAGCGCCTCGCAGGTGGCGAGCACGAGCGCGGGCCGCAGGCGCTTGCCGCCGCCGAGCA
>DASWDS010000494.1:0-4389 GCA_036395165.1 Anaeromyxobacteraceae bacterium
AGGCGCCCCCTGCCGCTCGCGCGACGCGATCATCCGGTCCACGACGGCGCGGCTCTGGGCATCGAGGGCGGTGAAGGCGATGCCCATCCCCTGGGGCGACACCCAGCGGACGACGCCGCGTCCGCTCACGGCTCGCTGGCCGCCCATGAGCAGCAGCTCGAACGCGAGCTCCGTGCCGGGGGCCTTCGCCTCGCGCGTCCGGACGAAGAAGCCGCCGCGCGAGACGTTGACGGCGAAGCGCTCGACGAGATCGTCGACGGTCGCGTACGTGAGCCGGACGCGGAGCCCGACCGCGATGCGGCCCTCGCCGCGACGATCCTGCTGGGTCACGGCCTGCATCATCCGGGACGCCTGCCGTCCCGGCAAGCGCATCCCCGCATGACACGGTCCCCGAGCGCCCGGACGGTGGGTGCGGGTAGGCGCAGGTCGGCGCGCCCCGCGCCGGCGATCGCCGCGAAAGTGCGCGATTTGCTGGGCCGCGCGCGTTCCGCAGCGTCTTGACCTCTCCGCTCCAGATCGCTATACGTCCGCATGCTCAACCGCGACGACCTGCGCGAGGCGCTCACCTTCGACGACGTCCTCCTGGTCCCCGGCGAGAGCGACGTGCTCCCGAAGACGGTCGAGACCGTCACCCGCCTCACCCGCAACATCCAGGTCAACATTCCCATCGTCTCGGCGGCCATGGACACCGTCACCGAGGCGCGCATGGCGATCGCCATGGCGGCGGCCGGCGGCCTCGGCTTCGTCCACAAGAACCTCTCGGTGGAGCAGCAGGCGGCCGAGGTGGCGAAGGTGAAGCGCTACGAGTCGGCCGTGGTCGCCGACCCGGTGACCATCGAGCCCGAGGCGCGGCTCGCCCAGGCGGTCGCGCTCCTGCGCGAGCACGGCATCAGCGGCGTGCCGGTGACGAGGAAGGGCCGCCTCGTCGGCATCCTGACGAACCGCGATCTCCGCTTCGAGCGCAACCTCGAGCAGCGCGTCGAGGAGGTGATGACGAAGGATCTCGTCACGGCGCGCGAGGGCGTCACGATCGAGGAGGCGAAGGATCTCCTCCACCGGCACCGGATCGAGAAGCTCCTCGTCGTGAACGACGCGTTCGAGCTGAAGGGCCTCATCACCATCAAGGACATCGAGAAGATCTCGCAGCACCCCAACGCGGCCAAGGACCGGCTCGGGCGCCTGCTCTGCGGCGCGGCCGTCGGCGTCGGCCCCGATCGCGAGGCGCGCATCGCGGCGCTGCTCAAGGTGGGCGCGGACGTGATCGCGATCGACACGGCGCACGGGCACTCGAAGGGCGTCATCGACGCGGTCCGCTCCACCAAGGCGAACTTCAGGAACATCGAGCTGGTCGCCGGGAACGTCGCCACCGCCGAAGCCACCGAGGCGCTCTGCAAGGCCGGGGTGGACGCGGTGAAGGTCGGGATTGGCCCGGGCTCGATCTGCACCACGCGCGTCGTCGCCGGCGTGGGCGTCCCCCAGATCACCGCGGTCGACGACTGCGGGCGCGCCGCCGAGAAGCTTGGGGTGCCCATCATCTCCGACGGCGGCGTGAAGTACTCGGGCGACGTGGTGAAGGCGCTCGCCGCCGGCGCGTCGAGCGTCATGATCGGCTCGCTCCTGGCCGGCACCGAGGAGGCGCCGGGCGAGGTCATCCTGTACCAGGGCCGCAGCTACAAGAGCTACCGCGGCATGGGCTCCATCGGCGCGATGAAGGAGGGGTCGAAGGACCGCTACTTCCAGTCCGACGTCTCCGACGCGGACAAGCTCGTGCCGGAGGGCATCGAGGGGCGCGTGCCGTACAAGGGCAGCGTCCTCATGAACGTGTTCCAGCTCGTGGGCGGCCTGCGCAGCGGCATGGGGTACCTCGGCTGCAAGAGCATCGCCGAGCTGCGCTCGAAGCCGCGCTTCATCCGCATCTCCAGCGCGGGCCTGCGCGAGAGCCACGTCCACGACGTCATCATCGTGCAGGAAGCGCCGAACTACCGGGTGGACTGACCTCGGAACGCCGACCCTCTCCCCGGCCCTCTCCCTTCCAGGGAGAGGGGCTTCACCGAAGCCCTCTCGCTTCCAGTGAGAGGGCGCTTCAATCAATCCCTCTCCCCTTCCAGGGAGAGGGGATCGCAACGCGAGGAAGACCTGGTGGACCTCCACTCCGAGAAGATCCTCATCCTCGACTTCGGCTCGCAGTACACGCAGCTCATCGCGCGGCGGCTGCGCGAGCTCGGCGTCTACTGCGAGATCCACCCCTGCACCGTCAAGGCGGAGCAGATCCGCGCCTTCAGGCCGCGCGGCGTCGTCCTCTCCGGCGGCCCGGCCAGCGTGCTCGCAGAGGGGAGCCCGCGCCCGGACCGCGTCGTCTACGAGCTCGGCGTCCCGGTCCTCGGCATCTGCTACGGCCTGCAGCTCTTCGCGCACGAGCTGGGCGGCCAGGTCGCGAACGCGACGCACCGCGAGTACGGCCCCGCAGCCATCGACGTGAAGCAGAGCTCGGCGCTCTTCCAGGGCCTGCCGGCGCGGCTCGACGTGTGGATGAGCCACGGCGACCGCGTCGAGGCGCTGCCGCCCGGGTTCGAGCCCATCGCCTCCACCGCCTCGTCGCCCTACGCGGCCGTCGAGGACCGCCGCCGCCGGTTCTACGCCATCCAGTTCCACCCCGAGGTGGTCCACACCCCGCGGGGCAAGGACCTCCTGAAGAACTTCGCGTACGGCGTGTGCGGCTGCACCGGCTCGTGGTCGATGCGCGCCTACGCCGAGGTCGCGGTCGAGCAGATCCGCGCGCAGGTGAAGGACGGCCACGCCATCTGCGCGCTCTCGGGCGGCGTGGACTCCGCGGTCGCGGCGCTGCTCGTCCACCGCGCCATCGGCGACCGGCTGCGCTGCATCTTCGTCGACAACGGCGTCCTGCGCGCCAGCGAGCGCGAGCAGGTCGAGGACGTCTTCGGCCGCATGTTCCACCTGCCGCTCGTGACGGTGGACGCGCGGGCGCGCTTCCTCGGCAAGCTCGCCGGCGTCACCGACCCGGAGGCGAAGCGGAAGATCATCGGCCGCGAGTTCATCGGCGTCTTCGAGGAGGAGGTGGAGCGCCTCTCCGCGCACGGCGAGCGCGCGCAGTTCCTCGTGCAGGGCACGCTCTTCCCCGACGTCATCGAGTCGATCTCCTTCAAGGGCCCGAGCGCCACCATCAAGAGCCACCACAACGTGGGCGGGCTCCCCGAGGTGATGAAGCTCGCGCTGGTGGAGCCGCTCCGCGAGCTCTTCAAGGACGAGGTGCGCCGGCTCGGGCTCGAGCTCGGCCTGCCCAACGAGATCGTGCAGCGGCAGCCCTTCCCCGGGCCGGGGCTCGCGATCCGCGTGCTCGGGGAGGTGACCGAGGAGCGCCTCGCCGTGCTCCGCCGCGCCGACGTCATCGTGCAGGAGGAGATCCGCGCCGCGGGGCTGTACGAGAAGCTGTGGCAGGCCTTCGCGGTGCTCCTCCCGGTGCGCAGCGTGGGCGTCATGGGCGACGAGCGCACCTACGAGGCCACCTGCGCCGTCCGCGCCATCGAGTCCACCGACGGGATGACCGGAGACTGGGCGCGCCTCCCGTACGACCTCCTCGCGAGGCTGTCCTCGCGCATCATCAACGAGGTGCGCGGCATCAACCGCGTGGTGTACGACATCTCGTCCAAGCCGCCCGCCACCATCGAGTGGGAGTAGGGCGCGGGCGGGTCGAGCCCGGCAGGTACGTCGAGGTACGCCGCGGGCCTACGCGCGCTCCCTCCCGGATCCTATCTTCGGCGCGCGTCGCGCTTGTCGCGCTGTCCCAGGAACAGGGTATCATTCGCCCCTCGGAGGTCCGATGCTTCGCCGCTCGATTGCCGCGCTCGCGCTGTGCGCGCTCGCTGGTTGCCAGGACTACAACTTCAACCCCGTCGGGAAGTGCGTCATCCAGCCGGGGTCGTCGCGCGTCCAGCTCGCCAGCACGGCGACGGCCGACATCCTGTTCGTCGTGGACGACTCCGGGTCGATGGCCCCCGAGCAGGCTCGGCTCGCGCGCAACTTCAACGCGTTCATCACCGCCCTCGCGCAGGCGCAGACCGATCGCGTCGCGAACGGGCTCGAGCCGTTCGAGTTCCACGTCGCGGTGACGACGTCGGCCATCTTCGAGAGCTGGCAGCCCGTCACCAGCTCGAGCTGCGGAGGCTCGCCGCTCAGCTGCAACATCCAGTTCCCCACCTTCAACTGGTCGCCGCAGTACTCGGAAGCCTGCGACCAGTCCGGCGCGGCGTGCAATGACGTCATCACGAGCTACTACCTGTGCAGCGCGAACCCGAGCCTGAACGGCACGGCATACCCGGCCGGTGACTTCGTCGCCGCCGGCTCGAACCCGCGCGTCCTCCACTTCACGAA
>DASWDS010000495.1:0-2330 GCA_036395165.1 Anaeromyxobacteraceae bacterium
CAGGAAGTCGGCCGCATCGAAGCGCTTCACGAGCCGCGCGGCGTCGCGGTTGAACCATGCCGCCAGGTACTTCTTCGGCTCGGTCAGCGCGACGCTGCGGAACGTCGCGTTCGAGAAGAAGAGCGCGGCGTCGAGGCCGGCGATCGAGAGCGCCTCGCGGTCCATCCCCGAGAGCACGCCGTAGTTCTCGCGCCCGAAGGCGGGGATGGCGGTGGGACCCACGTAGACGTCGCCGTGGACGCTGCGAGTGAAGTGCACGCCGAGGAACGGGTTCCGGATGTCGGGCACCGGGTAGATGTTCCCGTTCACCTGGAACGACGCGCCGGGGCGGAGCTTGCGGTAGATGCCCTTGAACGGGATGAGCCGGTAGTCGCGGGCGAGCCCGAAGTGGCGCGCGACGCGGTCACAGTGGGCGCCGGCGGCGTTCACCAGGCGCCCGTAGGCGACGGGCCCCCCCGTCGTCGCCGCCACGCGCGCCGCGGCGAGGCCGGTGAAGGCGCGCCCGGTGAGGATCCGGACGCGGCCGCTCGCCTCCAGCTCGGCGCGCAGGCTCGCCAACACCGCCTTCGGGTCGACGATGGCCGTGTCGCGCGAGAAGAGCGCCCGTCCCGCGGTCCGCGCGAGGGGCTCGATCTCCGCGAGCTGCGCCTCGTCCACGAGCTCGACGCGAGCGCCGTTCGCGGTGGCGCGGCGGTGCAGCTCCTGCAGCGCCGGCAGCTCGCTCTCGTCACGCGCCACGACGACCTTGCCCGACTCGAGGATGGGCAGACCGCGCTCCTTGCAGTAGGCGCGCATCAGGCGGTTGCCGGCGAGGCACGACCTCGCCTTCATCGTGTCGGGCGCGTAGTAGATGCCGGCGTGGAGGACGCCGCTGTTCCGCCCCGAGGCGTGGAGCCCGAGCTCGGGCTCCTTCTCCAGGATCACGATGCCGTCGCGGCCCTGGGCGACGAGCTCCCGGGCGACGGTGAGCCCGATGATGCCGCCTCCCACGACGAGGATCTCCGCGCGGTCCATGACCGATACCTACAACGGATCGCCCGCTCCGGGCGCGCTCATTCGAGCGCGAGCGCGCCCTCCGCCGAGGCCCCGGGGCGCGGGGGATGCGAGCCGCGGCGGCGGCTCCGCCCGCCGCTTAGAGCAGCGAGAGGAGGACGCCATGACGAAGCACAGGATCGCCTTGCTCCCGGGGGACGGGATCGGGCGCGAGGTCGTCCCCGCCGCCGTCTCGGTGCTGGAGGCGGTCGCCCGCCGTCACGACCTCGAGCTCTCGTTCACCGAGCTCGACTGGAGCTGCGACCGCTACCTGAAGACGGGCAGCATGATGCCGGACGACGGCGTCGAGCAGGTCCGGCCCCATGACGCCATCCTCCTCGGCGCGGTCGGCTACCCGGGCGTGCCCGACCACGTCTCGCTGTGGGGGCTGCTCCTGCCGCTCCGGCGCGGGCTGCGCCAGTACGCCTGCGTCCGCCCGGTGAAGCTCCTCCCGGGCGTCGCGACCCCGCTCGCGAACCGCGCCGCGAAGGACATCGACTTCGTCATCGTCCGCGAGAACAACGAGGGCGAGTACTCGCGCATCGGCGGACGTCTCTACGAGGGAACGGACGAGGAGGTGGTGCTCCAGGAGAGCGTCTTCACCCGCCGGGGCGTCGATCGCATCCTCGAGTACGCCTTCAGGCTCGCCGAGGCGCGGCCGCGCCGGCACGTGACGTCCGCCACCAAGTCGAACGGCATCTTCCACACGCTGCCGTTCTGGGACGAGCGGTTCGCGGCGGCGGCGGCCCGACACCCGACGGTGCGCACGGCGCAGTTCCACGTGGACATCCTCGCCGCGCACCTCGTGCAGCACCCGGACTGGTTCGACGTGGTGGTGGGGTCGAACCTCTTCGGCGACATCCTCTCCGATCTCGGCGCCGCGGTCGCGGGCAGCATCGGGCTCGCGCCCTCGGGCAATATCAACCCGGAGCGCACCGCCCCCTCGATGTTCGAGCCGGTGCACGGCTCGGCGCCCGACATCGCGGGCAAGGGCATCGCGAACCCGATCGCGCAGGTGTGGGCGACGGCGATGATGCTCGAGCACCTCGGGCACCCCGCTGCCGCGCGCGCCGTCGAGCGCGCCATCGAGACGGTGCTGGCCGACCCGGCCCTTCGCACGCGCGACCTCGGCGGTCGCGCCTCGACCGGCGAGGCGGCGGCGGCGCTCGCGCAGGCCGTCGCGTAGGGGCGCATGCGGGTCGCCGTCGTCGGCCACGTCGAGCACATCACGCTCGGGCGCGTCGCCGCGGTGCCGCGCGCGGGCGAGATCGCCCATCTCGAGGCGCCGCGGTGGTTCC
>DASWDS010000496.1:0-11750 GCA_036395165.1 Anaeromyxobacteraceae bacterium
CGCGGCCGATGGCGGCCTCGACCTCGGCGTCGTGCGCCGCGAGGTAGGCCTCGACCTCGGCCGCGTCGAGGGCGAGGTCGCGCAGCACGCCCTCGTACACGAACCGGAACTGCGCCTTGTGCTCCTCGCCGCGCAGCTCGAAGGAGCGCCGCAGGACGGCGGCGGAGAAGAGCTTCTCCTCCTTCGTCTTCGCCCGCACCACCGGCTACCCCTCGCCGCCGCCCGGCGCGGGGCGGCCGCGCTCCGGCACGATGAGCAGGGTGCGGAAGAGACCCTCGCCCTCGCTCCGCGTCGTGACGCCCTCCACGTCCACGAGCGCGAGGTGGATCTGCCGGCGCTCGCGCGCCGTGATGGGCGCGATGGCGATGATCTTCCCCATCCGTTTCGCGCTCGCCGCCAGCCGCCCGGCCATCGCCTTCACGACCGGGTCCGACTCCTCGTGGAAACCGCCCACCTCCAGGTTCACCCACTTGCGCCCCTCGGCGCGAGGGTTCGCCACCCGGTTCGCGAGGTACTGCACCGCCTCGATGAGCGCGCCGCCGAGCTCGACGGCGTTCCCCTCGCGGGGCTTCAGCGAGACGCCGATCGCGTCCGCCGTCTCCTGCGCCTCCACGTCCACCTGCGCGCCCATGCGGGCGAGGAGCCCCTCGCAGAACTCGCGCGCCGCCTTCACCTTCTCGGGCGCGTGGGCGGGCGGGGGTGTCGCGTGCTCGCGCTCTTCGTTCATGGCCTCGCTCTCCTTCCTTCTAGGCCTTCGCGGGGACCGGCGCAGGCTGCCGGCGCATGAGCCACTGCTGCTGCGCGATCGAGAGGAGGTTGTTCACGAGGATGTAGAGCGTGAGCCCCGAGGGCAGCTTCAGCATGATGAAGGTGAAGAAGATGGGCATGAAGTAGAGCAGCATCTTCGCCTGCGAGTTGTCGGCCGGCTGGGGCGAGAGCTTCTGCATGAGGAAGCTCGATGCGCCCATCGTGAGCGGCAGGATGTAGAAGGGGTCGTACTGCGTGAGGTCGCGCAGCCACAGGAAGGGCTCGTGGTAGAGCTCGACCGAGGTCTGCAGCGTCGCGTACAGCGCGAACCAGATCGGCATCTGGATGAGCATGGGCAGGCAGCCGCCGAGCGGGTTCACCTTGTGCTGCTGGTAGAGCTGCATCACGGCGAGGTTCAGCTTCTCCTTGTCGTCGCCGTGCTTCGCCTTGAGCTTCTCGATCTCGGGCTGCAGCTTCCGCATCTCGTTCATCGACTGCATCGACTTCGCCGTGAGCGGGTAGAGCAGCGCCTTGACGAGCACCGTGAGCAGGATGATGGCGACGCCCCAGTTGCCCACGAAGCGCTCGCAGGCGCGCATCACCCAGAGGAGGATGCGCGCGAAGAAGGCGAACAGGTTCGTGATCGGGCCGTAGTCGATGGCGCTGTCGAGATCGCGCCCGACGCCCCGCAGGAGCTCGACCTGCTTCGGGCCCTTGTAGATCTTGAACGCGACGTCGAGCTGCCGGTCGAGGGGGAGCCTCAGCGCGGAGCCGAGCTCGCCCGCCTTCGGCCCGCGGAAGAAGACGCATTCGCCCACGTCGGGCGTGGGGAGGGCCGCCGAGACGAAGTAGTGCTGGTCGAGCCCGACCCAGGCGGCGGTGCCGGGGATCGTCTCCTTCGCCTCCTTGTCGCCGAAGCGCGCGGTCTTCCCGTTCGCGCGGCAGAAGGGCGTCACGCCCTCGTACACCTGTCCACCGGAGAAGAAGCCGGGCTTGGGCTGGTCGGGCGGGACGTACCCGGGGTAGAGCAGGGTGAGCTCGCCCTTGCGGTCGGCGGTCGCGTGCAGCTCGAGCCCGAGCTCGTACGGCTGATCGCCGACAAAGAAGCGCTTGCGCACCTGCGCCGCGCCGACCGCTCCCTCGAAGGTGACGCTCTTCGCGTCGTGCGCCGCGATGCGCATGCTCCCGCGCGCCGCCGGGTCGTCGGCGAGGCCGCCCGTGCCGCCGAGCTCGGAGGACGCGACGAGCGCGTGCGGGTAGGGCTCGCCCTCGGCCACGTGGACGAGGTCGACGGGCCGCTCCTGGCCCTTCACGTCGTGCTGGAACTTTCGCCCCTTGAGCTCGAGGCCCTTGAGCGCGCCGCCCAGCGTCGTGAAGGTGGCGCGCAGCTCGGGCGTCTCGAGGACGACCGTCTCCTCGGGCGCGGCCGGCACCGGCCTCGCCGGTGTCGCGCCGGTGGGCGCCGGCGGCGCCGGGGCGGCCTCGCTCCTCGCCGCCTCCGCGCGCTGCGGCGCACCCGCGTCCGCGGCGCCCGCGGGCCGCGGCGCCGGCTTCTGGAGGTACATGAACGCGAACATGATGGCGGCCGACAGGCCAACGGCGAGCAGGGTGCGTCTGTTCTCAGGCGTCACGGTCGTTCCTCACTGCGGGTCACGGCACCGGATCGATGCCGCCCTCGCACAGCGGATGGCAGCGCGCCAGCCGTTTCACTGTCAGATAACATCCACGGAGCGCCCCGTGGCGCCGCACCGCCTCCACCGCGTACGCCGAGCAGGTCGGGTAGAAGCGGCAGGCCGGCGGCAGGAGCGGCGAGACGAGCCGCCGGTACAGCCCGAGGAGCGCCAGCACGAGGGCGCGGATCACGGGCCCACCTCCCGTGTCGGCGCGGCGTCGAGGGCGCGGCGCGCGCCGTCCAGCCCCGCGCCCGGCGCGCTCGAGCGGGCGACCACGACCAGGTCGATGGGCGGGAGCCGGGCCGCCGAGGCCCGGAACGCCTCGCGCACCCACCGCTTCACGCGGTTCCGCACCACGGCGTTGCCGACGCGCGTGGACACGGTCACCCCGAGGCGGGGCCGGCCGAGGTCGTTCGGGAGGGCGAGGACGACATACGCGCCGGCGTGGACCTTCCTGCCGCGCTCCTGCACCGCGAGGAACTCGCTGCGCAGGGTGAGGCGCGCCGCCTTGCCGAGCCGCACGCCCGATCGGCCGGTTACTTCTTCGGTGCGCTGGGCGTGAGGCGCTTGCGCCCCTTGGCGCGGCGGCGCTTCAGCACGTTTCTGCCGCCCGGGCTCTTCGAGCGCCGCAGGAAGCCGTGCGTGCGGTTTCTCTTGGCCTTCTTGGGCTGGTAGGTCCTCTTCATGGCGCGGCAACCTCCCCGATCGGCCCTGCGCTGTCAAGGATTGCACGCCGATCGGCGCGCCGATCGCGCTCTCGCCCTCGCGCCGTCGCGCGGCCGTCACCAAAAGCTCGGTCATTCCCGCGGGCTCGCAGAGGCCCTTGATCCTTTCCGCCGGGCGGCGCTAAGTATCGCGCCCGAAGCGCACGCCACCTTGCGGAACTGGGCTGAAAAGAGCCCGACCTTTCTAACCTGAACGCCTGGACTCCGCCGGTCGAAAGCACCGGCGGCCGGGAGCGCTTTTGCATCGAGTCGAAGGGGGGGACTTGGCATGTCCGTGAGCGCAAGTCCGAGGGGAACGCCGATGCCAGCGGAGGAGCACTGGTCCCGAATCGAGGCGCACCTGCGCACGCGCCTCCGGGCCGACCTGTTCGAGCGCTGGTTCGCGCCGCTGCGCCCCATGAACCTCCAGGGTGATCGGCTCGAGGTGTCGGCGCCCGACAAGTTCCATCGCGACTTCGTCGACGACAACTACAGCTCGTTCTTCCACGAGTTCGTCCCCGACCTGTTCGGCCGCCAGCTCGCCATCAGGTTCGTGGTGGACGAGATGTCGCGGCCACCGGAACGCGCGGGCGCGCAGCCCGCGCTGTCCGCCAGGCCGGCGCTCACCCCGCCGCCCACCGAGGGCCCGCGCGACGGACGGCCGAACCCGCGCTACACCTTTGACACCTTCGTCGTGGGCGAGTCGAACCGCTTCGCGTTCGCCGCCGCGCAGGCCGTCGCCGCGAAGCCCGGCCAGAACTACAACCCGCTCTTCCTCCACGGCGACTCCGGTCTCGGAAAGACGCACCTCCTCCACGCCATCGCGCACGAGATCATGCGGAGCCGCCCGGGCTCGCGCGTCGCCATCGTCTCGTCGGAGCGCTACACGAACGAGTTCGTCGAGGGGCTCTCGCGCGGCGCGGGCTCCATGACGGACTTTCGCCGCAAGTACCGCGAGTGCGGCGCGCTCCTCGTGGACGACGTCCAGTTCCTCGCCGGGCGCGACAAGACCGCCGAGGAGTTCTTCCACACCTTCAACGCGCTGCACGAGCACGAGGTCCAGATCGTGCTCTCGAGCGACCGGAGCCCGAAGGAGCTGAAGGGCCTCGAGGATCGCCTCTGCTCCCGCTTCGAGTGGGGCATGCGCGTCCAGATCGACGTCCCGGAGTTCGAGACCCGCGCCGCCATCCTCCGCAAGAAGGCGGAGGTGGAGCGCATCGAGCTCTCGGAGAACGTCGCCTCGCTCCTCGCGACGCACATCAAGTCGAACGTGCGCGAGCTCGAGGGGGCGCTCATGCGCGTCGCCGCCTTCGCATCCTTGAAGAGCGAGCCCATCAGCGAGAGCCTCGCCCGCGACGTGCTGGGCGACGTCATCCCGCCGCCCGGGTACAAGCCCTCGATCGAGCGCATCCAGGAGGAGGTCGCGCGCCACTACGACCTCACGGTCGCGAAGCTCACGAGCCCGAACCGCGAGCAGAAGATCGCGCTGCCGCGCCAGATCGCGATGTACCTGTGCCGCACGCTCGCCGGCGAGACGCTCCAGCAGATCGCCGACAAGTTCAACAAGAAGGACCACACCACGGTCATGGCCGCCGAGAAGCGGGTCCGCGAGCTGATGGACTCGGAGCCGAAGGTGGCGGCCGACGTGGCGACGCTCAGCGCAAAGCTCGCGCCGTGAGGCGAAGCGCGGCGCAACCTCTTCGCGATCCCTCACTGCTCGTGATCGTGCAGGAGCGGGTGGAGAAGGGCCGGGAGAGCGTGCGGCGAGCGTGTCGGCAGCGTGTTGACGGGCCACGCGGCCGCGCGCTACACAACCTCTCCGGATCCGGATCCCACAGGCTGTCCTGATCGGTTTCCCTCGTCGTCCCGGGCCTGGCGCCCGCTTCTCCACATCTTCAGATCGCCTACGGCTACGACGAAGAAAGAAGAGAACGAGGATCTCTCTATGGAACTGAAGATCGGCGTCCAGGAGCTGGCCCGCGCCCTCGCCCGCTCGCAGGGCATCGTGGAGAAGAAGAGCACGATGCCCATCCTCTCCCACGTCCTCCTCGAGGGGGCCCAGGGGGACGAGCTGCACGTGTCGGCGACGGACCTCGACATCTCCGTCTCGTCCGAGCACAAGTGCGAGGTCCTGAAGGAGGGGAAGGTCGCCGTCCCCGCGAAGCAGCTCTACGAGATCGTGAAGGCGCTGCCGGAGAAGGACGTCGTCCTGAAGCGCGCCTCGAACAACTACCTCGAGATCCGGAGCGGCGCGGCCGAGTTCCGCCTGGTGGGCCTGCCCGCCGAGGACTTCCCGGCGCTGCCTCGCTTCGACAAGGTCCAGCTCGTGAAGGTGGAGCCGCGGCCGCTGCTCCAGATGATCGAGCTCACCGGCTTCGCCGTCTCCTCCGACGAGACCCGCTACAACCTGAACGGCGTCTTCTTCGAGCCGTCGCCGGGTGGCCTCCGCGCGGTCGCCACCGACGGCCACCGCCTCTCGCTCGCCGAGCGCCCGCTCGAGGGCGACTTCCACATGAAGAAGGGCGTCATCCTGCCGCGGAAGGGGCTCGGCGAGATGAAGAAGCTCCTCCTCGAGGCCGAGGAGGGCGAGACGAGGCTCGGCTTCGTCGAGAACTCCGCCGTGTTGCAGCGTCCCAACGTGAAGCTCGTCATGCGGCTCATCGAGGGGGTCTTCCCCGACTACCGCCAGGTCATCCCGAAGGTGGGCGAGAAGCGCTTCACGGTGGGCCGCGAGCGCTTCCTGGACACGCTGCGCCGCATCTCCCTCCTCTCCACGGACAAGGCGCACGCGGTGAAGCTCGAGCTCGCCACGGGCACCCTGCGCGTCCTGTCGCAGAACCCCGACCTGGGCGAGGCCAAGGAAGAGGTGCCGGTCCAGTACCAGGGCGACCCCCTCAAGATCGGCTTCAACGCCCGCTACCTCATGGACGTCCTCGGCGCGCTCGCCGCGCTCGAGCCGGTGGCCGTCCAGGACGTCGTGGTGGAGCTCGCCGACGACCTCTCCCCGGGCGTCGTGAAGCCCGCCGGCGAGAGCACGACGCAGTTCACCGCCGTCGTGATGCCGATGCGGATCTGACTCGCCTTTCGTCGTTTATTCGTGCTCCCCGTGCGGTTGCATAGGCGAGTCAGAGCGATTTCCGGGCTTGCTACGCTTCGCTCAGCAAGCCCTCAACCTGGGGGGGAGCGAGCGCCGCTCCCCCCAGACCCCCCACCTCGAACCCGACGGGATGGGCGAAACACGCGTCTGAAGGCGACGCCGGGCCGCGCGGGCCGGCCGCGTTAGAGTGAGCGCGTGCGCCTCCGCTCGCTCGACGTCCAGGACTTCCGCAACATCGCGCTGGCGCGGCTCCTCCCCTCGCCGCGGGCGACCATCCTCGTCGGCGAGAACGGCCAGGGGAAGACGAACCTCCTCGAGGCGGTCTACCTCGCCTGCACGCTCAAGCCGCTCCGGGCGACGCGCCTGGCCGAGCTCGTCCGCTTCGGCGCCGAGCGGGCCACGGTGGCGGCCGAGGTGGACGGGCCCGGCGGCGCTCGCCGCGTCTCGGTCGAGGTCGCGCCGGGCGGCCGGACCGCCTTCCTCGACGGCAAGCCCCAGGACAGGCTCGACGAGTACTTCGAGGGCCTCGCCGCCGTCTGCTTCACGCCCGACGACCTCCTCCTCGTGAAGAGCGGGCCGGAGGGGCGCCGGCGCTTCCTCGACCGCGCCGCCTTCAACCGCTGGCCGGCCGTGCTGGCCGAGGCGCGCGACTACGTCCGCGCGCTCAGGGCGCGAAACGCCGCCCTGCGATCTTCGACGCCCGAGGTGGAGGCGAGCTTCCGCGGGCCGCTCGTGCGCGCCGGGGCGCGTCTCGTGCGCCGGCGCCTGGACCTCTTGCGCGAGCTCGCGCCGCGGGTGGCGCGCGCCTACACGGAGATCTCGGGGCCGGGCGCGCCCGTGGCCGAGCTCACCTACCGGCCCGCGGCGGGCCTCCGAGCCGAGGGCGGGGAGGACGAGCTCGCGTCCCGCCTCGCCGCGACGCTCGAGGCCCGCGCGCCGCGCGATCGCGAGCGCGGGTACACCTCCGCAGGCCCGCACATGGACGACCTCACCCTCGCGCTCGACGCGCACGGCGCGAGACCGTACGCGAGCCAGGGCCAGCAGCGCGCGCTCGTGCTTGCGCTCAAGATCGCGGAGATCGAGAACCTGCGCGCCGCGCTGGGGCGGCCGCCGCTGCTCCTCCTCGACGACGTGTCTTCGGAGCTCGATCCGCAGAAGAACCGTTATCTTCTCGAGTACTTGGGGCGCCTCTCCGGCCAGGCGTTCCTCACCACCACCGACCGCCGTCTCCTCGAGGTCGCGGCGGGTCCGGAGAGCGTCTTCTACAGGGTGGAGCGCGGCACCTTCACACCGATGTTTTGAGCCGTCTTTTCAGGTGTTTGCGCGCCTCGACGGTCCCGACTTCCGCCTTGCTGAGAGGGCTCCACGGTGCTATAACACACGCCTGCTAAGCCCCCACAAAAGCTGAGGAAACGAGAGGCATCCCCTGGAGACAGCCGAGAGACACGTCGCGCCGGCCACGAATGGCGTCGAGGAGTACGGCACCGACACGATCAAGGTGCTCGAGGGCCTCGAGGCCGTCCGGAAGCGGCCTCACATGTACATCGGCGACGTCGGCGAGCGAGGCCTCCACCACCTCGTGTACGAGGTCGTCGACAACTCGGTCGACGAGGCGATGGCCGGCCGCGCCAACCAGATCGACGTCACCATCCACTCGAACAACTCCGTGACCGTCCTCGACAACGGCTCGGGGATCCCGGTCGGACCGCACTCGACGGTCGAGGGGATGGACACGCTCGACGTGGTGATGACGAAGCTGCACGCGGGCGGGAAGTTCGAGTCGAACGCGTACAAGGTCTCGGGCGGCCTCCACGGCGTGGGCGTGACCTGCGTGAACGCGCTCTCCGAGTGGCTCAAGGTCGAGGTCTACCGCGACGGCAAGGTGTGGGCGCAGCGCTACGAGAAGGGCAACCCGGCCGGCAAGGTGACGCCCATCGGCGAGACGCAGCGCCGCGGGACCAAGATCACCTTCCGCCCCGACTTCGGCATCTTCGAGGCGAAGGAGTACAGCTTCGAGACGCTCTCCGGCCGCCTGCGCGAGCTCGCCTTCCTCAACGCCGGCCTCACCATCACCATCGAGGACGAGCGCACCGGGAAGAAGCACGAGTTCCTCTTCAAGGACGGCATCCGCGAGTTCGTCCGCTACCTCAACAAGAATCGCGAGGTGCTCCTCGATCCGCCCATCTCGCTGCGCGGCGAGATGGAGACGGAGCGCGGCACGGCCAGCGTCGAGATCGCCTTGCAGTGGAACGACGGCTACGACGAGAAGGTCTTCGCCTTCGCGAACAACATCCACACTCACGAGGGCGGCACCCACCTCATCGGCTTCAAGACCGCGCTCACGCGGACGGTGAACACCTACGGGACGAAGAACAACCTCTTCAAGGACCTGAAGGAGGAGGTCCCGAGCGGCGACGACATGCGCGAGGGGCTCGCCGCGGTGATCGCGCTCCGGATGCCGGGCGCGAGCTTCGAGGGCCAGACGAAGACGAAGCTCTCGAACAGCGAAGCGAAGACCATGGTCGAGACCATGCTGAACGACAAGCTCGGCGCGTGGCTCGAGGAGAACCCGCCGCTCGCGAAGCGCATCTGCGCCAAGGTGGCGGAGGCGGCGCGTGCGCGCATCGCCGCGCGGAAGGCGCGAGAGACGGTGCGCCGCAAGGGCGCTCTCGACGGCGCGTCGCTCCCCGGCAAGCTCGCCGACTGCCAGTCGCGCGACCCGGCCGAGAGCGAGATCTTCATCGTGGAGGGCGACTCGGCCGGCGGCTCCGCCAAGCAGGGCCGCGACCGCCGCACGCAGGCGATCCTCCCCCTCCGCGGCAAGATCCTGAACGTGGAGAAGGCGCGCTTCGACAAGATGCTCAGCTCGGTCGAGATCGCGACCATGATCACGGCGCTCGGGACGGGCATCGGGCCCGAGGAGTTCGACGTCGCGAAGGCCCGCTACCACAAGATCGTCATCATGACCGACGCCGACGTGGACGGCTCCCACATCCGGACGCTGCTCCTCACCTTCTTCTTCCGGCAGATGCCGTCGGTCGTCGAGAAGGGCTACCTCTACATCGCGCAGCCGCCGCTCTACCGCATCCAGAAGGGCAAGAAGGAGCAGTACCTGAAGGACGAGGGCGCCATGGACGAGTGGCTCCTCGCGCACGGCACCGAGAAGGCGAAGCTCGTCTCCGGCGAGACCGTCATCAGCGACGGAGATCTCAAGAAGCTCGCGCAGGACGCGCTCACCTACCGGGCGCTCCTCGAGCGCGCCGACCGCCGCCGCGACAAGCGCCTCGTCGACGCCGCCATCCAGGTGGGCGACCTCGACCTCGCGCTCCTGAAGGACCACGCCAGCCTGAAGGAGCAGCCGGAGAAGATCTTCCAGCGCGGGCAGAAGCTCTACCCCGAGCTCGAGGTGCGCTCGGCGAAGATCGAGCGCGACGTGGAGCACGACTGCGACGCCATCGTGTTCGAGACCCACGTCGCCGGCGCGCCGCGCCAGACGCGCCTCGACTTCGACTACCTCTCCGGCGCGGAGTGGACGGAGCTCTCCGAGCTGCATGCGAACCTCGCCGACATCGGCCCCGGCCCCTACCGGCTCGAGACCGACGGCGGAGAGTCGGAGGTCGACGACGTCTTCGAGGCGGTCGAGACGCTCAAGAAGGCGGCCCTGGCCGGTCAGACCATCCAGCGCTACAAGGGCCTCGGCGAGATGAACCCGGAGCAACTCTGGGAGACGACGATGGATCCCGCCAAGCGCACGCTGCTCCAGGTGAGGGTGGACGACATGGTCGAGGCGGACGAGATCTTCAGCGTGCTGATGGGCGACGCGGTGGACCTGCGCCGCGAGTTCATCGAGAAGCACGCCCTCGACGCGCAGAACCTCGACATCTAGAGGTGCCATCGCCATGTCGCGCCGCCGCCCTGCGCCCGGCTCGTCAGCCATCGGGGCGGCCTTTACTTGGGCGAGCGCGCTGGTACCCTGGTGAATAGCCTCTTCTCACGGCCGAGGAGGCCGGTGCGGGCGCCTCCCCCGGCGCCCGGAATCGGGTGATCGGACGTGGCGCGCGACCACGGTGAGGCGTCGTCTAATGGCAGGACCGCGGACTTTGGATCCGCTCATGAAGGTTCGAATCCTTCCGCCTCAGCCAAGCCGGGCTTCCGCTCGGCGAACCAGCGCGCGGAGGTGAAGCCGCTCGCGATGCCGCCGCGCCTCGTGGTCCTCGCGCTCGGGCCCGTGCCGCGCGAGCTGCTGGGCGCGGTGGGGAGCGCGCTCACGCAGGTGTACGGACCGCCCGTCGCCCTCGGCTCGCCGCAGCAGCGGCCCGCCTACGCCTTCAATAAGGATCGGAACCAGTACCACTCGACGGCCATCCTCCGGCGCCTCGCGCAGCTGCGCGGCGTAGGCCACGAGGAGGAGGCGCCGGTGCTCGGCCTCACCGACGTCGACCTCTTCATCCCGGACGCGCCGTTCGTCTTCGGCGAGGCCGACCGCGACGCGCGGACGGCCGTCGTGTCGCTCTCGCGCCTCGCCCACGGGCCGGACGGGAAGCCGGCCGATCCCGAGCGCCTGAAGCGCCGCGCCCAGGTGGAGTCGGTGCACGAGCTCGGGCACCTGCTCGGCCTGTCGCACTGCCAAGACGCGCGCTGCGCCATGTTCCTCTCGCACAAGCCCTCCGACTCGGATCGCAAGGGGCCGGGGCTGTGCGCCACCTGCCGCGGCGCGCTCGGCCTGCCGTGAAGCCGCTGTGTCAGGTGGGCACCGCGAGCTGCGGCGCCTGCTGCGGTCTCTACAACCGCGACGAGCTCTCGCGCCCGGCGGTGCACGCGCTGCTCGTGCGCCGCACCCGCGCGCTCGCGGCCGCGCCGCGGACGCAGGAGGGGTTCCGCGCGGCCGCGGCCGCGCTCCGCGACGACGGGGCGACGCCCCTCTTCCCGTCGGTGCGCGTCTGCCCGCTCCTCGGCTACCTCGACGAGGCCGCGACGCGCGTCGGGTGCCTCGCGCACCCACTCGTCACGGGCGGCCCCGACCTGCGCGACTGCGGCGCGTACGACGCGCGCATCTGCGGGAGCTTCTTCTGCCCCTCCCACAGCTGGCTCTCGGAGGACGAGGCGGAGCTCGTGGCCGAGGTGTGCGGCGGGGATCCGTACCTCTACGGCCTCGTCGTCACCGACGTGCCCTTCCTGCGCGCCGCGCTCGGCGGCGTCGCCGAGCTCACCGGCGCGCGCGTGGAGCTCCGCCACCTCGACGCTCCGCCGTTCCGGCTCGCGCTCGCCCATCTCCTCGCGCTCAAGGAGGAGCTCGCGCCCGGCTCGGACGGCCTCTTCGGCGCCTTCCGCGCGGGTGCCGACGGCGAGCCCCTGCCGCGCGCCATCGACTACGGCGCGCTCGGGAGGGAGGGCGCCTCGCCCTACGACGCCCTCCTGACCACGGTCGGCGCCGACCCGCGCTCGGGGAACGACCTCGACGCGCTGGAGGCGGAGGTGCGCTCGCGCCTCGAGGCGTGCGCGGCGGCGCTCTAGCAGCGCCGGCCGTGC
>DASWDS010000497.1:0-6290 GCA_036395165.1 Anaeromyxobacteraceae bacterium
CCTCCTGCATCTCGACCGTGTCGGCGCCCTCCGGCACCGGCGCGCCGGTGAAGATCCGGCAGCAGCTCCCGCGCGGGAGCGGCGGCGGCGGCCGCGCCCCCGCGAAGACCTCGAAGGCGACGCGCAGCCGCGCGCCAGGCGCCGGCGCGTCCTCCTCGCGCAGCGCGTAACCGTCCATCTGCGAGCTGTCGGCCGGCGGCAGGGCGCGCGTGGCGAGCACGTCCTCCGCGAGCGCGCGGCCGAGCGCCTCACGGAGCGTCACGCGCTCGGGGGCGAGCGGCGCGACGTCCGCGATCGACGCCAGGATCCGCGAGAGCGCCGCGTGGGGTTCCAGCACGGATCGTTCATCGCCCCCGGTCCCTGGGTTGTCAAGCTCCGGCGGAGCGGCCCGGCGCGAGGCCAGCCACGCCGAGCCGCGCGCCGACCGAGAGCAGGAACGCGCCCAGGACGCCGCCCGCCACGAGCGCTCCGATCGCGAACGCCCCGGCGCCTCCGGCGAACGACAGCGAGGGGAGCACGAGCAGGAACCGCTCGGCGAAGAGCCCCAGCAGCACCGCCGACGCGCCGACGGCGAGCGTCGCGCGCCGGCGCTTGAGCGGCTCGGCGAAGAGCAGCCAGAAGGGCCCTGCCGAGACGAGGATCAGCACCGCCACCGTGACCGCCTTCCAGGGTCCGCGCCAGCGCGCCAGGAGCGCGAGCGACTCCTCCGGGACGTTCCCGTACCAGATGGGAAGGAAGATGGACCAGAGCAGGTACGTCCACAGCACGAGCAGCCCGAAGAGCAGCTTGCCGACGTCGTGGCGCGTATCAGGGTCGTTCGCGCCCGAGAGCGCCGTCATGAGCCCGACGAAGGCCACGCCGGAGAGGAACGCGCCGACGAAATAGAAGGCGGGCAGGACCGTGATCGACGGGCCCTCGTCGAGCTGGATCACGAGGTCGTACGCCCAGAGCGAGAGGACGAGCGCGTAGAGCAGCAGGTAGAGCACTCCGGCGCGGCGCACGCGGCCTGCCTCGTCGCCATCCCGCACACGCCGCAGGAAGCGCGCGCCGGCGGCGAAGAGGAGGCCGCTCGCAGCGAGCTGGCGCAGGACGAGGCCGGGCGCGAAGTGGTGCCCCTCCTCCGCGACCCACGGCACGAAGGCGCGCGCCGCGAGGACGATGACCGCGAGCAGCGCGAGCGCGGGTAGGAAGAACCCGACCGACGCGTCGGCGAACGGGAGGACGGCCGAGGCCCACCTTCCGCCCGTGACGCGGATGGCGGCGCCGAGCGCGAGGGCGCCCGCGGCGCAGCCCGCGAAGAAGAGCCAGCTCGCGGTCAGCGTGGCGAGGGCGGGAGCCGCGAGGCCCACGGCCAGCCCGACGAGGAGCGCGGCCGCTCCGAGGGCTGCGGCGGCCGCCGCCCCGATCGCGATGGGACGGCCGAGCGCCGCGGCGCTCCGCTCGACGAGGTCCCGGATCATGGCGTCGCCGCCGGCTGGGCGGGCGCCTCGATCACGGGCGAGGTCGCCTGGATGTGCCGGACGTGGTTCACGAGGTCCCACCGCTCCTGGGTGGTGAGGCCCTCCCGCTGCGCTGGCATCGCCTTGCCGCCGTAGCTGATGGTGCCCCAGATGAAGCCGTCGCTGCGCTTGCGGATGGTGGTGTAGGCGAAGTCGGGCGCCTCGGGGAAGAACTTGGAGACCGGGCCGCCACCGTGTCCCTCGGGACCGTGGCAGGGCGCGCAGCGCGCGACGAAGATGGCCTTGCCGCGCGCGAGCGAGGCGTCCGTGGGCGGCACCGGGTTCTTGAGGTCCTCGGTGTCGTCGCGGTTCTCGAAGCGGGGCCCGGCGCCGAGCGGCACGGAGCGCTCCGGCTCGGGGCGGGGCAGGTCCTCGGGCCTGCGCGAGGGCTGGTACCACATGTCCGTGCGCCAGGCGTTGTCGCAGCCCGCGCCGCCGGCGAGGGCCAGCGCGGCGGCGAGGGCGAGCATGGCCGCGCGTTCAGACACGCTGCACCTCGTCCGCGCCCTCGGCGCGGAGCACGCGCTCGGCGACCGCGGCGTCGTCCACCGTCGCGACCACGCCGATGCGGTCGCCGTGGAACTCGCGCCCGCCGGGGAGCGGCGCGAGGCCGCCGCGCATCCACCCGAGCGCGAGGGAGGCGGCCAGGTTCGTGAGCGAGCCCACGAGGACGGTGACCTCGAAGATGATGACGACGAAGGCGGGCAGCGCCACGATGGGCTTCCCGCCCACGACGAGCGGCCACGCGAGCGACGTCGTGACGGGGAGCGCGACGCCGGCGACGAGGCCTGCCAGCGCGCCGGGCCAGGTGATGAGGCCGAGCCTGCTGCGCGGCTGCCCGAGCGCGGCGACCACCTCGGGGAACGGCGCGGGCATCGCCGCGCGCAGCTCGCCGCAACCTGCCGCCCGAAGCGCGCGGATGGCCCGCGCGGCCGCGGCCGGATCCCCGAACGTCCCGAGCACCCTATCAGGCATGGGCGGCCTCCCCGGGCGGCGTCGCGTGCGGCCCATGGCCGCCGTGTACCAGCTCCTCCTTCATCTCCGCGATGGAGACGACCGGGAGCAGCTTCAGCGAGATGAGGAACCAGAAGAAGAACCAGCCGAAGGACCCGAAGGTCATCCCCCACTCGACCCACGTCGGCGAGTAGAGGCGCCAGGTGAACGGGAGCCAGTCGTGCGAGAGCGAGGTGACCACGATGTTGAAGCGCTCGAGCCACATCCCGACGTTCACGAGGAGGCAGATCGTGAGCAGCGCCGGGATGGACGTGCGGACGCGGCGGAAGGCGAGCAGCATCGGCCCGGCGCAGTTGCACGCGACCATGGTCCAGAAGAGCGGCGCGTACGGGCCGGTCGCGCGGTAGAGCAGCGTCGAGCGCTCGGCGTTCCAGGACGGCGCGCGCAGCGAGAGCCCGATCTCGACGCCGTAGGAGTAGGTGACGATGAGCGAGACGAAGAGGACGAGCTTCGCGAGCATCTCGAGGTGATGAGGCGTGACGATCTCCTGGAGGTGCAGCGCGCGCCGCAGCGGGATGAGCAGCGTGATCACCATCGCCACGCCGGAGAGGATGGCGCCCGCGACGAAGTAGGGCGGGAAGAGCGTCGAGTGCCAGCCCGGCGTGACGGAGACGGCGAAATCCCACGACACGACGCTGTGCACGGAGACGACGAGCGGCGTGGCGAAGGCGGCGAAGAAGAGGTAAGCGCGGGTGTAGTGGCGCCACTGCAGATCGGTGCCACGCCAGCCGAGCGACATGAGCCCGAAGACGCGCCGGCGCCAGCCGGTGGCCCTGTCGCGCAGCGCCGCGGCGTCGGGACCGATGCCGACGAAGAGGAACACCGCCGAGACGGTGAAGTAGGTGGAGACGGCGAAGACGTCCCAAACGAGCGGCGAGCGGAAGTTCACCCACAGCTGACGGTCGTTGGGGTAGGGGAAGAGCCAGTACGCGAACCACGGCCGGCCGAGGTGGAAGATGGGGAACAGGCCGGCGGTCATGACGCCGAACACCGTCATCATCTCGGCGACCCGGTAGACCGCGGTGCGGAAGCGCGCGCGGAACAGGAAGAGCACGGCGCTGATGAGCGTGCCGGAGTGGGCGATGCCGACCCAGAACACGAAGTCGGTGATGAGGTTGCCCCACATGCCGGGGCGCTGCAGGCCCGTCACGTGGAGGCCGCTGCGGACGATGATCGAGTAGCACCAGCCGCCGAAGAGGACGAGGGCGGCGGCGGCGGCGACGAGCAGCCAGTAGCCGCGGCCGAGCCGGCGCGGCACGGCCGACACAGTGTCCTGGAGGCGCGCGAACGCGGCGGCGGGCGAGGTCGGGCTGCTCAAGGGTCTTCCTCCCGCACGCGCGCCAGGTAGGTGATGGCTGGGCGGGTGTTGAGCTCCTCCAGCGCGGCGAAGCCACGTGGACCGGCGGCCAGGCGCGACACGCGAGATGAGGGGTCGTTCGCGTCGCCGAAGACGATCGCCTGCGCCGGACAGGTCTGGGCGCAGGCGGGCGTGATCTCTCCGTCCTTCACCTTCCGGTCCTCGCTCTTCGCCTCCCCCTCGGCGTAGCGGATGCGCTGCACGCAGAAGGTGCACTTCTCCATCACGCCCTTCGAGCGGACCGTGACGTCGGGGTTGAGCTGGAGGTCGAGGGGACGCTGGAACTGGGCGTCGCGCCAGTTGAAGGTGCGGACCTTGTACGGGCAGTTGTTCGAGCAGTAGCGCGTCCCGACGCAGCGGTTGTAGACCTGCGCGTTGAGGCCCTCGGCCGTGTGATAGGTGGCGTAGACGGGGCACACCGGCTCGCACGGCGCGTTCGTGCAGTGCTGGCACAGCATGGGCATGAGGTCGACGCGCAGCGTCCCGCGCTCCGGGCCGAGGTAGCGCTCCATCCGGATCCACCCCATCTGCCGGCCCTTCTCCGCCGCCTCGCGTCCCATCACCGGCACGTTGTTCTCGGCGTAGCAGGCGACGATGCACGCGTCGCAGCCCGTGCACTTGTCGAGGTCGATGGCCATCGCCCACCGGTGAATGGGGTGCGAGGGCTCCGGGTACATGCGGGCGGAGAGATCGGGCCGCTTCACCGTGGGTGAGGCGGCGCTCACGTTCTTCACGATCGAACGCCCCTCCTGGTAGGGGCTGCCCTCGAGGATGGGGAGCGCCGTGCGGCGCCCCACCTTCGCGAGGGTCGCGCGCGCCCCCGCGAACGCGAGCGCACCCGAGGCGGCGTCCATGTCGCCGGCCAGGAGCGCCGCCGCCTCGGGCCCGCCGAGCGGGACTGCGACGGCGTCGTCGCGCAGCCCGGGGTAGACGTAGACGGGCAGCTCCACGCGGCCGGCGCCGGTCGCGACCGTGACGAGGTCGCCCGTGGCGACGCCGAGCCGCGCCGCCGTGGCCGGGGAGAGCTCGGCCCAGGGCGTCCAGGAGAGCGTCGTCACTGTATCGGAGACCTCGTCGAGCCACGGCGAGCGCGGCCCCTGGCCGTCGCCGCGGAGCGTGGTCGGGAAGAGCACGAGGTCGAGCTCGCCCGGCCCGGGGGCGGCGCGCTCCGGCGGCGCCGAGAGGAACCGCTCCGCCGCGTGGAGGTCGAGCGCCACCGCCTCCGGCGCGGCCTCGGAGTAGACGCCCCCGCGCTCCTGCGCCGCGCGCAGCACGGGTCCGAGATCGGTCGCGCCCGCCGCGACGGGCCGCAGGAAGAGCTCGGCGCGCGCCTGGAGGAGCTCGTACACATCGCCGAAGGGGAAGTGGGTCGCCGCCTGGGGCAGGCGCGACGCCACCTCGAGCAGCACCTGGGCCGCGGCCCGCGTGTCGGCGAGGGGCGTCATGACCGGCTGACCGAGCGCGACCACACCGCGGCGCACGGTGACCTCGCCGAAGCTCTCGAGCGTGTGGTGATCCGGGAGGTGCAGATGCGCGCCCGCGCCCGTCGCGTCCGGGCGGTCGCCGAAGGTGACGACGAGCGGGACCTTGCCGAGCGCGTCCGCGACGCGGAGCGCGGCCGGGAGCGCCCCGGCGGGATCGGCGTGGTGCACGAGCAGCACGTCGACCCGGTCCGCGGCGCAGTCGTCGAGGAGCGCCTTCACGTCGGCGAACGAGGAGGGTGGATCCTCCATGGGATCGAGCCCGTGCAGGACGGTGCGCCCGACGTTCCCGAGCGCGAGGTTCGCGAGCAGGAGCACCGCCGCGAGCTGCGTCGCGTCCGCCCCCTGGCTCGCCGGGCCGGGGCCGAGCAGCGCCGAGGGGCGGCGCGCCACGAGCTCGCGGCCGAGCGCCGCGACGTCATCGGGCGTCACGCCCGCTCTGCGCGCCAGCGCGCCCACGTCGAGCGCGGCGAGGCGCGGCGCGAGGGGCCGCACCTCGGGCGCGATGGCAGGGAGCTGCCCCGGCTCGGCGAGCCAGCGCAGGAGCGCGAGCGCGAACGGGAGCTCGCCCCCGGCGCGGACGCGGACCCAGCGATCGGCGCTCATGGCGGTGGCGGAGAGGCGTGGGCCGACCCAGAGCAGGCGCGTCCGGTCCGGCCCGACGCGGCCGCGCCCCTGCGAGAGCTGCCGCGTGAGCTCGACGGGCGAGAGCCACGTCTCGAGGAAGTCGGCGCCGAACGCGACGACCGTGCGCGCAGCCGCGAGATCGTGGACGGGGAGCTGTGCCGTCCCGAAGAGCGCCTCCTCCGCGGCGCGCAGTGGCGCCGGGTCGAACGGCTCCAGGACGACGCGATCCTCCTCGCGCCCGCCGAGGCCGCGCAGGAGCGCCTTCTGCACCGCGCCGGTGCTGCCCGGCTCGGAGCGCGTGAGGAGGCGGAT
>DASWDS010000498.1:0-1916 GCA_036395165.1 Anaeromyxobacteraceae bacterium
GGTGGCGCGCGTCGCGCTCCTTCATCGCCTCCACGGCACCGAGGAAGTGCGCGTGGAACCCCTTCAGCTCGTCGTTCCTGCGGAGCGCGCGGCGTGCCGGGTAGCGACCCTCGGCGAGGACGGTGAGGAAGTGCCCCATCACGTAGAGGGGTCCGGCCACGCGGTGGGTCATGATGAAGCCGAGGAGGCCGAGCGCCGCCGCAGAGAGGGCGCCGATCCCGGCGAGCGTCCACAGGAGCTGCCTCCCGGCGCGGTCGACGAGCGCGCGCTGCGCCGCGTCGCGGGCCACCGTCTCGACCGCCTGCTGGTGGGCCTGGAACGTCCACAGCCCGAAGAGCGCCGCCAGCACGACGCCCCAGGCCATGAGCAGCAGGATGTACTTGAGCTGGAACGCTCGATCGACGAGATACGTGCGGCGGTGGCGGGACTCGGTCATGTAACCCCCCGGTCGGGCGGGATTCTATCCCGCCCCGGCGGCGCCGCAATGAAGCGGACCCGGTCGCGCGGAGAGACGAGCGCCTCGTGAAGATCGCATTCCTCGGCACGCCGGCCTTCGCCGTCGCTCCCCTCGACGCGCTCGCGCGCGCCGGCCACGAGCTGGCCTGCGTCGTGGCGCAGCCCGATCGACCGGCTGGACGCGGCCACGCGCTGCGCGAGCCCGCCACCAAGACCTGGGCGCGGGCGCGCGGCGTTCCCGTGCTCCAGCCGGAGAAGGTGCGCGACGGGCGCCTGGCCGCCGAGCTCGGCGCGCTCGGCCCGGACCTCCTCGTCGTCGTCGCCTATGGCCGCATCCTCGGCCAGGACCTCCTCGACCTCGCGCCGTTCGGCGCCGTCAACGTGCACGCCTCGCTCCTTCCGCGCTGGCGGGGCGCCGCGCCCATCCAGTGGGCGCTCGCGGAGGGCGATCGCGAGACGGGCGTCACCATCATGCGAATGGACGCGGGGCTCGACACGGGCGACATCCTCCTCCAGCGCGCGCTCGCCATCGACCCCGCCGACACGAGCGAGACGCTGCACGATCGCCTCGCCGCGCTCGGGGCGGCGGCGCTCGTCGCCGCGCTGCCGCTCCTCGCGGAAGGCGCGCTCACCCCGGTGCGCCAGGACGGCGCACAGGCGACGCACGCGCGCATCATCGTGAAGGAGGACGGGCGCCTCGACTTCGCGCTGCCCGCCGAGAAGCTGGCGGCGCGCGTGCGCGCCTTCACGCCGTGGCCGGGGGCGTTCACCACCCTCGGTGGGAAGCTCCTCAAGGTGCACGCGGCGCGGCCGGCGCCGGCGGGCGCGGGGCTCGCGCCGGGCGAGGTCGTCCCGCGCGAGGACGGGCTCCTCGTCGGCTGCGGCGGCGGGAGCGCGCTCCTCCTCGCCGAGGTCCAGCTCGAGGGGAAGCGCCGCCTCGCAGCCGCCGACTTCGTGAAGGGCCAACCCCTCCCGCCGCGCGCGGTGCTCGGCCGATGACCGGGCGGGAGATCGCGTTCCAGGTGCTCCGCCGGGTCGAGGAGGGCGGCGCCTTCGCGTCGCGAGCGCTCGACGCGGCGCTCGCCGGGGCCGGCGCGATCGATCCGCGCGAGGCGCGCCTCGCGACCGAGCTCGTCTACGGCACCCTCCGGCGCGCGCTGTCGCTCGACCTCGCCCTGGCGCGCCACGCCAGCCGGGCGCTCGCGGACGTCGACCCGGCCGCGCGGGTCGCGCTCCGGCTCGGCGCCTACCAGATCCTGCACCTCGGCACGGCGCCCCACGCGGCGGTGGGGGAGGCGGTGGCGCTCGCGAAGCAGGTGCAGCACGGGCGCGCCGCCGGCTTCGTGAACGCCGTGCTGCGGGCCCTCGCCCGCGATCCGCGCCCCGCCGCGGCGCCGCCGCTCGAGGACGACCCGGCGGGTCACGTCGCCGCCGTGGAGGCGCTCCCGCGCTGGCTGGCC
>DASWDS010000499.1:0-6856 GCA_036395165.1 Anaeromyxobacteraceae bacterium
GAAGTCGAGCGTGATGCGGCGGCCCGTGTACTCGCGCTTCTGCGGCGCTCCGGAGAGCGCGTACGAGGGCGCCTCGCCGGTGAAGCCTGCGGCCTGCGCCTGCGCGACCGAGGCGCGGGGCGCGTCCGCCGCGGCGGCGGCGCCGGCGGCCGAGATGGTCCAGGCGAGGCCGCTGCCCGTGTCGACGAGCGCGTCGCGCGCCTCGGCGCGCAGCGAGAGCACGATCTTCGCGGCGCCGCCCGGCTGGTTGAAGGAGGACATCATCGCGACCGGGCCGCGGAAGGCCGTCGCGTCGAGCGAGCGCTCGAGCTTCTTCGCAAGGCGGGCGTTCTCGAGCGTGAGCACGAGCATGCGCGCGTCGGGGCGCGCCACCGCGTGCGCCGCCTTGCCGGAGAGCTCGATGCGGGCGGTCCCACCTGCCTGGCTGAACCTGAGGTCGTCGATGACGGTGGCGGCGGCGTTCGCCCCCGTGGGCGCGGCGGGCGCGCTCTGCGCGACCGGGCGCGGAGCGTCCGCCTGCGCCAGCGCCGGGGCGTCCGCCGGCACCACCGCAAGGCCACCGCTGACGCGCCTCACCTCGCAGCGCGGCAGCTCACCGGCGGCATCGAGGACGACGCGCACCTTGCCCGCGTCGCGGCCGAAGCGCGCTTGCCTGAAGGCGCCACCGAGGGCGACCGCGGACCGCGGCGCCTTCGTGACGCCGTAGAGGTCGAGCGCGAGGCGCGGCGGGTCCTGGAGCTCGATCACCTCGAACCGCGCCACCTCGCCGTCGAGCGCGAGCGTGACGCCGCCCGCGCGGGCGCGAGCGCCCGTGATGGCTCGCGCCGGGCTGTGCACGTCGACCTCGTCGACGCGGCGGGCGATCACGTTGTCCTCGGACGCAGGGGTCGCTGCCCGGGTCGGCGTCGAGGTCGCCATGGCCTCGCCGCTCGCGACCTTCACCACGACGGCGTCGCCGCGCGGCGCCACCTCGTACTTCGCGGCGCCCTCGAGGGCGATGATGACGCGGCCGACCGAGCTCTTGTCGTCCTTGTACTGCGCCGTCGTCACCTCGCGCACGCCGGCCTTGCCCACCGGGACGGGCGTCGCCACCGCCGAGATGTCGGCGCCGGCGAGGTCCACCACCAGCCGGGGCGGATCCTGCAGCTTGAAGACGGTGTAGCTGGGCGCGCGCGTGCCGCGGATTTCCAGCTCGACGCCCCCTGCCGCGTCCGAGACGCCGATGCCCTGGATCACGTTCGCCGCCCGGACCGCGCGCGGCGCCTCCGCAGCCGAGCGCGAGGGCGCCACGAGGGCGCACAGGGCGAGGCCGACGAGGCTCTTCAGATGAATCGTCATCGCGCTACTCCTCGAGGTTGAGCGACGCTTCCTTGGGCAGCCGCAGGACTGTCTGGGTCTTCTCGCGACTGCCGTCCGCCCGGATCGCCCATTCGGACACGACGACCTCGCCGCCGCGCACCGACGCGATGACGCCGCCATTGCGGCCGATGCAGACGCCCCGGCGCAGGGCGTACCCGACGCCGTTCGGCGCCTCGACCATGGCGACCGGATCGTCGAGGCCGGTCACGACGGCGACGAGGCGGAGCTGGTCGATCTCGAACCGGCCGAGCGGTGTCGAGCAGCGCGTGTCCGGCCGGTCACGGGGTTCGTCGTGAATGAAGCTGTGGAAGGGGTCGCGCTTTCCGGTCGACGAGTAGACCCACTCGGGCGCGGCGACGCGATCGGCGGTCGAGTCGACCTTCGCGGCCGGCGCCGCGATCGGCGGAGGCGCGCTGGCCCGCGGGGCGGCCTTGTTGTCACCGCACGCGGCCAGCAACACGCCCGCGACGGCGATGAGGTGGAGGCGGTTCATGGCTTCGCGGCTCCCGCCGCGGGCTTCGCGTCCTTGCTGTCGAGGAACATGAAGGTCGTGACCAGGAACTTCGACGTGAGCACGATCCTGCCGTTCTGGTCCTTCGGCTGGTCGAGCGAGAGGTTGCTCACGTTCACGATGCGCCGCAGCCGGCCGACCGCGTCGAGGAAGCTGGCGATCTCGTGGTAGTTCCCCTGGACGGTCATCGGGATCGGGATGCGCGCGTAGAACCCCTCGGACGCCTGCGCCTGCGGCTCGATCGTCATGATGTCGAGCCCGGACTTCATCGCGCGGTCCTGGAAGAGCTGGAGCAGCTCGTCCAGCTTCTTGTCGTTGGGGAGCTCCGCGAGCGCCTCCTGGAGGCGCTGCTCGAGCATCTCCTTCTCGCGCCGGAACTGGTTCAGGTTGTTCGCGATCGCCTGCTTCTCGATGTAGTCCTGGTCGAGCTTCTTCTGCTCGGTCTCGGCGACGCGGATGCGGGTGTCCATCTCCGAGATCGATGGCCCGAACGCCGGGAACCCCATGGCGAAGTAGTCGATCGCCGTGACGGCGAAGGCGAGGCCGGCCACGACGGCGATCTTGGCCCCGAGGGGCGCGCGGGCGATCCGCTCGATGAGCTTTTCCATCGCCTACCTCGCCTTTCCGTCCGGCGCCCCGGGCACGCCCGACGCGGCGACCTGCACGGCCGGCGTGTAGTTGATGGTGGCGGTGATCGTGAACTCGACGAGCTTGAGCTTGCCGTCGGGCTTGGCGCTCGTCTTCTTCAGCTCGGGCGCGGAGAAGTACTGCGCCTTCTTCAGCGCCGCGAGAAAGACCGACACGTCGTCGATGGTGCCCGCGCTCCCCTCGAACTGGACCGCGCCCTGCTTCTCGTCCATCTTGCGGAGCCACACGCGCTTCGGGGTGAGCCCCGCCAGCTCGTCCAGCATCCGCACCGGGCCCTGCCGTCCCGCCTTGAGCTTGTCGAGGACCGCGAGCTTGTCCTTCACGGCGCTCTGCTGCGCCTTGATGTTCTTCACCTCGCCGATGATCTTCTCGAGCTGCGCGATGTCCTCCTTCGTGCGCTTCACCTTGGCGACGCGCGCGGCGAGGTCATCGGAGCGGCTGCGCGCCCACCAGAAGTTGCAGACGAGCGCGAACACGACGGCCAGCCCGAGGAAGATGAGCTGGTTCTTGCCAGCCTCCTTCTTCTTCGAGACCCGGACCGGCAGGAGGTTGATGCGAATCATGGCTACTTGTCCCCCGCGCGGCGCAGGGCGAGTCCCACCGCCACCGCCGCGCTCGCGGCCACGCTCGTGAGGAGCATCGGGTCGAACTTCCGGTTGTCGATCTCGATCGCCTTGAAGGGGTTCAGGATCTCGACCGGGACCGCGGCGCGCTGCTCGATCACCTTGAACAGGGCGGGGATGCGGGCCGTGCCGCCGGAGAGGAAGACGCGCGAGATGCGGTTGTCGGCGGCGGTGGCCGCGTAGAAGTCGAGCGAGCGCTGGATCTCGCCGGCCAGCTGCTCGGCGACGCCCTGGATGACGCGCTCCACCTCCTGCGGCACGACGGCGTCGGTCTCGCCCTGGCCGCCGACCTTGAGCGCCTCCGCCTCGTCGTAGGAGATGTTGAGCTGCTTCTGGATCTCCTCGGTGAACGAGTTGCCGCCCATCGTCACGTCGCGGGTGAAGGTGGTGGTGCCGTTGGCGAGGATGTTGATGTTCGTGACCGCCGCGCCGACGTTGATGAGCACCATCGTCTCGCCCGGCGGGAGCTCGTAGCTCGCCTCGTACGCGTTCTGCACCGCGAAGGCGTCCACGTCGACGACGGAGGCCGCGAGGCCCGCCTCGGCGCAGACCGAGGTGTAGTCGTTGATCATGTCCTTCTTGGCCGCGACGAGGAGCACGTCCATCTGCCCGGCGGCGTCACCCGCGGGCGTCAGGATCTGCGTGTCGATGTTGACGTCCTTCACGTCGAACGGGATGTACTGCTCCGCCTCCCACTGGATCGACTCGTCGAGCTCCTCCTGCGACATGCGCGGGAGCGAGATCTTCTTGATGATGACGGAGTGGCCGCGGACGCCGATCGCGACCTCCCTCGCCTTCACGTTGTGCTCGGCGACGAGGTCCTGGATCGCCTGCACCACCGCCGCGGAGTTCATGAGCGCGCCGTCCACGATCGTCTCGGGCGGCAGCTTCGAGACGCCGAACGCCTGCAGGGCGTAGCCGCCCTTCTTCTCGCGCAGCTGCACCAGCTTCACGCTCGAGGAGCCGATGTCCAGGCCGACGGCGAGCTTGCTCTTCGCCATGCGCTCCTCACCTACCCTTCCGAACGCCGTTGCCGCTTCCGAAGACCTTGTCCTTGTCGGCGGGCCTCAGGCCCAAGGCGAGGATGATCTTGCGCTTCGTGTCCACGCGACACCGGTACCCGCTCTCGATGCGCGCGAGCGTGAGGGCGGAGATGCCGGCCTTGCGCGCGAGCTCCGCCTTCGTGAGGAGCTGGTCCTCGCGGAGCACGCGAACATTGTTCGTCACGCGATTCATGTCGCGGGTCGTCGCCTTCCTGGTGAGCGGGCGTGCTGCTCGTGCCGAGCGCATGCTGGACCACGCTACGCGATCACCCGCGGAGGGATCAAGAAACCGTCCACCTGCAGATATCGGCCAGTGTAGGCAATTGAAGGCTTGATCAATCATAGTGATAGCAAATTGAGCGTCGAGGGCGGCCGGACGCACCGCCGGGGCGAGCTGCCCGACGTCACGCGTCGATCCCGTATTCCTTGATCTTGTACAGGAGCGCCCGGTACGAGAGCTCGAGCAGCTCCGCCGCGCGGGTGCGGTTGCCGCTCGTCCTGGCCAGGGCCGTCCGGATCAGCTGCTCCTCCATCGCGCGCGCCGCGCGCTTGATGGAGAGCATGCCCTCGGGCAGGACCACCGCCGGCGGCGCCGCGGCCGGACCGCCGCGGACCGGCTCGGGGAGATCCTCCTCCCGGATCAGCGGGCCCTCGCACAGCACGGCGCCCCGCTCGATGGCGTGCTCGAGCTCGCGCACGTTCCCGGGCCAGCGGTAGGCCTGCAGCGCCGCGAGCGCCTCGTCGGAGATGCCCTCGATGGCCTCGCCCACGCGGAGCCGCCCGTAGCGCGCGAGGAAGTGCCGCGCCAGGGCCGGGATGTCGCCGGCGCGCTCGCGCAGCGGCGGCAGGCGGATGCCGACGACGTCGAGGCGGTAGTAGAGGTCCTCGCGGAACTGGCCGGCCTGCACCGCCGCCGCGAGGTCGCGCACCGTCGCCGCGATCACGCGCACGTCCACGCGCTCGGAGCGCGTGTCGCCCACCGGCCGGACCTCCTCCTCCTGGAGGAAGCGGAGGAGCTTCACTTGAAGGCCGTGCGGCAGCTCGCCGATCTCGTCCAGGAAGAGCGTCCCGCCGTCCGCCTCGACCGCGAGCCCCTTCTTGTTGCGGATGGCGTCCGTAAACGCGCCCTTCACGTGGCCGAAGAGCTCCGACTCCATGAGCTCGCCCGGGATGGCGCCGCAGTTCACGGCGACGAACGGCAGCGCGGCGCGCGGCGAGAGCTCGTGCAGCGCGCGCGCGACGAGCTCCTTGCCCGTCCCCGATTCGCCCGACAGCAGCACCGTCGTCTTGATGGGCGCCACCTTGCGGACCTGCCTCAGCACGTCCCGCATCGGCTCGGAGGCGCCGACGAGGTTGTCGAAGCGGTACTCGGCGGCGAGCTCGGTCCGCAGACGCCGGTTCTCGCGCGCGAGGCGCTCGCGCTCCTCGGCCTTGTTGAGGACGAGCAGCACCTCGTCCGGCTTGAACGGCTTCGACACGTAGTCGTACGCCCCCGCCTTCATCGCCTCGATGGCGGTGTCGTGCGTGCCATACGCGCTCATCACGATGAACGTGAGCTCCGGGTGGAGGCGCTGCACCTCGCGCAGGAGCGCGATGCCGTCCATGCGCGGCATCCGGACGTCGGAGAGGACGAGGTCGTAGTCGCGCGCCGAGAGCTCCTTCAGCGCCTCCTCGCCGTTCGCGACGGCGCGCACCTCGTAGCCGTGATCGCGCAGGAACACGGACAGGAGATGGCGCATCGACTCTTCGTCGTCTGCGATGAGGACGTTGCGGAACGCCACGGGCGCCGACTGTACCACGCGCCGACCGCACGCCCGGCAGGGGAGCAGGCAGGCGCCCGCTGCGAACCCGCCGCGCCTAGCTCGACGCCGGGTCCGGGTCCGCCGACCGGAACCGCAGCTCGAAGACGGCGCCGCCGCGCTCGCCGTTGCGCGCCGCGATCTCGCCCCCGAACGACTCCATGATGCGGTGGCTGATGGCGAGGCCGAGCCCCGTCCCCTCGCCGGGCTCCTTCGTGGTGAAGAACGGGTCGAACACGCGCGGCAGGTCCGCCGCCGCGATCCCGGGCCCGCTGTCCCCCACGGCCAGGACGACGCTCCCGTCCGCCTCGCGGCGCGCCTCCACCCGCACGTGCCCACCGCTCTTCATGGCGTCGGCGGCGTTGAGCAGGAGGTTCAGCAAGACCTGCGAGAGCTGGTGCTCCTCGGCGACGACGCGCGGCAGCCCGGCCGCGAGCGCGACGTCCACCTCGACCTGCCTGAAGCGGGGCTGCACGCTGGCGAGGCGGAGGGAGCCGTCCACGACGGCCCCGAGATCGAGGTGCGCGAGGGCCGGCGTGGCGGGGCGCGCGAAGTCGAGCAGGTCCCGGACCGTGCGGTCGATCCGCTGCGCGGCGGTCGAGATGCGCGCCAGCGCGTCCACCAGGTCCGGGTGCGGCGCGGGCGGGAGCCGCGCTCGCGCCAGCTCGACGTAGCCCTCGACGGCGCCGAGCGGGTTCCCGACCTCGTGCGCGAGGCCGGCGGCGAGGCGGCCGACGGTGGCGAGCTTCTCGCTGCGCAGCAACGACTCGCGCGCGTCGGCCACCGCGCGATTCGCGTCGGTCAGCTCGCGGACCTTGGCGGCGAGGCGCCCGCGCTCCTCGTCGAAGGCGACCGCGAGCCGCTCGAACGCGA
>DASWDS010000500.1:0-2154 GCA_036395165.1 Anaeromyxobacteraceae bacterium
GAACGAGCCCGCCTCGCTGTAGAAGGCGACCTGCGTCGCCACCCCGAGCACGTTGTTGAAGCGGTCCGCGAACGTCGCCGCGCAGGTGACCTCGCTGTCGGGGCCGGTGTAGTGCATGAGCGCGCGTGTGCGTCCGCCCGCTTCTCGAAGCCACGCGATGGTGGTGGCCCGTTCGGAGCGGTAGAAGAGCCCGGTGAACCTCGACGAGGCGATGCAGGAGGCGCTCGAGCTCGCGCGCGCGGCGGGCGACCGGGGTGAGGTGCCGGTGGGCGCGGTGGCGCTCCACGACGGCGCCGTCGTCGGGCGCGGCGCGAACGCGCGCGAGGCGGCGCGCGACCCGACCGCGCACGCGGAGCTCCTGGCGCTCCAGGAGGCCGCCCGTACGCTCGGACGCTGGCGGCTGTCGGGCGTGACCCTCGTCGTGACCCTCGAGCCGTGCGCGATGTGCACGGGGGCGATGGTGCTCGCGCGGATCGACCGGCTCGTCTACGGCGCGGCCGACCCGAAGGCCGGCGCGGCGGGGTCGCTCATCGACCTGACGGCGGACCCGCGCCTCAACCACCGCTTCCCCGTGGAGCGCGGGCTCCGGGCCGAGGAGTGCGGGGCGGTCCTGAAGGAGTTCTTCCGGGCGAGGCGAGGGTGACGAGGACGAAAAAAAGCCGGCCCACAATCCCCGGGCGCACGGAAGACCTCCTACCGTTGCTCCCTTCCGGGCCTGGCGGGGTTTGGAAATCCCCACGTCGCCCGAGGATTCTAGGCCGGCTCTACGTCGTGCCCGGCTGGCCGGCCGGGCGTTCTCTCGCTGGCGGAGAGGGTGGGATTTGAACCCACGGTCCGGTTCCCCGGACACACGATTTCCAGTCGTGCACCTTCGGCCGCTCGGTCACCTCTCCATTATAACTGGGGGGACCAACCGCTCCCCCCTTGCCTTCGGCGGGGGGAGCTCTGGTCCCCCCAGGCCCCCCGGCCGCTTCGGGGCAGCCTTGTCCGGCTGCCCCTGCGCTTCTTTTCGTTCTGTTTTATACGCGTGGAATGAAGCGGAGAGCGAGGGATTCGAACCCCCGGTACCGTTACCGGTACACCTGATTTCGAGTCAGGCGCCTTCGACCAGGCTCGGCCAGCTCTCCGCGGGCCGATCTAGCCGATTTCCCCGGTGTCGCCAAGCGCCTTCGGTCGTTTTTCGGCGGCTGCCTGCGCCCCTTCCGTTCGGGTGCTAAAGCTGGTAGCTGGTTTCGCCTTCGCCTCGCCCTTCCGAACCGGCCATGGGTTACCTCGTCCTCGCGCGCAAGTACCGCCCCCAGAGCTTCGGGGAGATGTCCGGCCAGGAGCACGTGGTCCGGACGCTCTCCAACGCGCTGAAGAGCGGTCAGCTCGCCCACGCCTTCCTCTTCACCGGCCCGCGCGGCGTGGGGAAGACCACCGCGGCGCGCCTCGTCGCGAAGTGCCTGAATTGCGTGAACGGCCCGACGGCCGAGCCCTGCGGCGTCTGCGCGCCGTGCGTGGAGATCGCCGAGGGGCGCGCGGTGGACGTGGTCGAGATTGACGCCGCGTCCAACAACGGCGTGGACAACATCCGCGACATCGTCGAGGGGGTGAAGTACCGGCCGGCCCGCGATCGCTTCAAGGTGTTCGTGGTGGACGAGGTCCACATGCTCTCCACGGGCGCCTTCAACGCGCTGCTGAAGACCCTGGAGGAGCCGCCCGAGCATGTGAAGTTCGTGCTCGCGACGACCGACGTCCACCGGGTGCCCGACACGATCATCTCGCGCTGCCAGCGCTTCGACTTCCGCCGCCTGACGCAGCAGCAGATCGTCGACCAGCTCCGGAAGGTCTCGGAGGCGGAGGGGCTCCGGGTCTCGGACGGCGCGCTCGCGCTCGTGGCGCGCGCGGCCGAGGGCGGCATGCGCGACGCGCTCTCGATGCTCGACCAGGTGCGGGCGGCATGCGGCGACGTCGCGGACGACGCCGCCGTCGCCGAGGCCGTCGGCGCGGTGGACGCGGGCGCGGTGTCGCGCCTCGGCGCCGCCGTCATCCGGCGTGACGGGGCGGCGGTGCTGGCCGAGGTCGAGGCGCTGCACGCGCGCGGGCAGGACATGAAGCGCGTGGCCGAGGAGCTCGTACGGCACCTGCGCAACGTGGTGGTGACGAAGCTCG
>DASWDS010000501.1:0-1827 GCA_036395165.1 Anaeromyxobacteraceae bacterium
GTCGAGCCCCGCGGCGGGCGCGTCCACGAGCGCGAGCCCGCGCGCGCCGGCCGCCTTGCCGCGCGCGAGCCTCGCCGCCTCGCGCCGCGCCCACGCCTCGCCGCAGCACCCCTCCTCGTCGAGGTTCATGAAGACGACCACCCGGTCGCCGACCGGCCGCGCCGCCGCGAGCTGCGCCTCGAGCGCGCCGCCCTCCGCGCCGCCGGAGAGGTTCACGACGAGCGCGATGCCGTCGGCCCGCGCGACGCGCAGGGCGAGCTCGAGCGTCGCCGGCCCGACGTGCTGGTGGAAGTCGATCCGCGGGATGTGCAGCGGCGCGAACTCGTCGGGAGCCGGCCGCGTGATGCCGGGGTGCGCGCGCTCGACCGCGACGGTGGCGCCGAGCGCCACCGCGACTGCGGCGAGGCACAGCGCGGCGACGAGCGCGGTGGCGCGGGCCGGGGTCAGCACGCGCGGAGTCTAACCTCCCGCCGGCCGCTCGGCGCGCCGCAGGAGCCAGAGGAAGAGCGGCCCGCCCAGGAAGGCCGTGAGCGCGCCCACGGGCGGCTCGGTGCCGAGCGGCAGGAAGGCCACCCGCGCCAGGGTGTCGGCGAGCACGAGGAAGGCCGCGCCGAAGAGCGCCGAGGCGGGGACGAGCAGGCGGTGGTCGGGCCCGAGGGCGCGCCGCGCCGCGTGCGGGACGATGAGCCCGACGAAGCCGACCATCCCGGAGAGCGCGACCGCGGCGCCGGTCGCGGCGCTGGCGGCGAGGAACACTGCGCCGCGCGCGCGGCCGACGTTCACGCCCAGGCTCGCCGCCTCATCCTCTCCGAGCGCGAGCAGGTTGAGGCGCGCGGAGAGGAGCGCCAGCGTGGCGACCGAGGCCGCCACCAGCGCCGCGGCGACGGCGACCGTGCCGCCCGTCTCGTAGCCGAGCGCGCCCATGAGCCAGTAGAGGAGCCGGGCCGCCTGCTGGGGCGAGACGAGCAGCTTCGCGACCGTGATGACCGCTGCGGCGAAGGCGTTGAAGACGACGCCGACGAGCAGGGCGGCCTCCGGGACGAGCCGCCCCTGCACGCGCCCGAGCGAGAAGACGAGGAGCGTCGCGCCCGCCGCGCCGGCGACGGCGCCGAGCGCGACAGGCGACGCCGACGCGAGCGCGGCGCCGGCGGGCCCGAAGAGCCGCGCCACCACCCCCGACGCGACGAGCACCATCGAGCCGCCCAGCGCCGCGCCGCCGGAGACGCCGAGGACGAAGGGCTCCGCGAGCGGGTTGCGCAGGAGTGCCTGGAGCGCGGTGCCCGCCGCCGCGAGCGCGCAGCCCACCACCGCGCCGAGGAGCGCCCGCGGCAGGCGCAGGCCCATCACGATGGCGCGGTCGGGCTCGACGCCGGCCAGCGCCGCCGTGAGCGACGCGCGCTGCGCGCCGAGCGTACAGGAGAGCGCGATGGCCGCGGCGACGGCCGCGATCCCGAGCACGAGGACGGCGGCGAGGCGGCCGGCCTTCACGGCCGGGCCGCCTCGGGGTGCAGCACCGCGAAGAGCCGGTCGAGGGCGCGGACGAGGCGCGGTCCGGGGCGGAGCGCGTCGTCGTTCTCGAGGACGACGAGGTGCCCGCGCCGGGCCGCCGGGATGGCGGTGAGGTGCCCCTCGCCGCCGCCGTGCTCCAGGCGTGCTGCGTCGATGACGAGGTCCGGGTCGTCCGTCACGGCCTTCTCGACGGGGTAGACGGGCCAGGAGCGGGTGCCCGTGACGACGTTCTCGCCGCCGGCGATCCGGAGCAGCTCGTCCGGGTAGCTGCCCGGGCCGGCGACCACGAGCGGCTCCCGGCCGACCACGAACAGGACG
>DASWDS010000502.1:0-8339 GCA_036395165.1 Anaeromyxobacteraceae bacterium
CTCGGGGTCTCGGTGGCGGCGGTGGGCCAGACCGCGCGCCTGGCCCTGGAAGGCGACGTGGTCGCGAAGTACCGGCAGGGCGACCGCGACTATGACGTCCGGCTCCAGCTCGGGCCCGAGGATCGCGCGACGCTCGCGACCGTGACCGACCTCACGCTCCCGCAGACGGGCCGGCGCCTCGGCGCGGGCCCCGCCGCCTCGAAGCTGGTGCGCATCTCCGACGTCGCCGACATCCTCTCGGGCTCGGGCCCGGCGACGATCGAGCGCATGAACCGGCAGCGCCAGATCATCGTGATGGCGAACCTCGAGAGCCGGTCGCTCGGTGACGCCGTCCAGGACATCCAGGCCGGGCTCGCCAAGCTGCCGCGCCCGGCCGGCACGACCTTCGTCTTCGGCGGCCAGACGCAGCGCATGAACGAGACCTTCTCGAACATGGCGCTCGCGCTCTTCGTCGCCGTGGTCTTCATCTACTTCGTGCTCGCGTCGCAGTTCGAGAGCTTCATCCACCCGCTCACCATCATGGCGGCGCTGCCGCTCGCCATCGTGGGCGCGCTCCTGCTGCTCTTCCTCTCCGGGAACCCCATCGGCATGCCGGCGATGATCGGCATCATCCTGCTCATGGGCCTCGTGACGAAGAATGCCATCCTGCTCGTGGACCTCACGAATGAGCTGCGCGCGCAGGGAAAGAGCATGACGGAGGCGCTGCTCGAGGCGGGCCCGATCCGGCTCCGCCCCATCCTCATGACGTCGGCGGCGATGGTGCTCGGGATGCTGCCCACCGCCATCGGCCGGGCCGAGGGGTCCGAGTTCCGCGCGCCGATGGCGATGGCGGTCATCGGGGGCGTCATCACCTCCACCTTCCTCACCCTCATCGTGGTGCCGATCGTCTACACCTGGATGGATCGCTTCACGCTGAAGAAGAAGTCCGCAGCCACCTACGACCCGCACCGCGAGGAGATCCTCGCCGGCGAGGCGGGCGGCGACGCCGCGCCACGCGCGGCGCACGGTTTCCGCAGGGAGGAAGGATGACGACGTTCGGCATCGTGGCGGCGCTCCTGCTCGCGCAGGCCGCTCCCGCTCCGGCCCCGGCAGCCCCGGCGACGCAGCCCGCCAGCACGCTCACGCTCGAGGACGCGCTCCGCGAGGCGCAGGCGAAGAACCAGGACCTCAAGGCCGCGCGCGCGCGCCTCGACCAGTCGCGCGAGCTCGGCTGGAAGGCGTGGTCCCTCTACCTGCCCCAGGTCACGGCGGGCGGCACCTTCACACACAACAACCTGGAGGACGTGAACATCCAGTTCCCGGCGTTCTCGACGGTCCTTCAGCGCACCGGCGCGCCGGGCACGGCCGGTAATCCCTCCGAGGCCGCGAATAACCCGATCACCGGCCAGGCCCTCCCGGCGCCCCCCGCGACCGACGTGTTCCTGTTCACCCAGAACGTCGAGGCCACCATCCAGAAGCAGGACCAGGTCGGCGCGCAGCTCCAGGTGACGCAGGCGCTCATCGCGCCGCAGGCGTGGTACGGCATCGGCGCGGCCCGCCTCGGCGAGCAGGTGGCCACGCAGAGCGTCGAGAACGGGCGCAGGCAGGTGCTCTTCGGCACGGCCCAGGCCTACTACGGAGCCGCCAGCCTGAAGCAGGTGGTGGCGATCCAGCAGCGCCAGCTCGCGATCGCCCTCGAGCACGAGAAGGACGCCAAGGTCCGCTACGACGCCGGGGCGACCCCCAAGATCACGCTCCTGCGTGCCCAGATCGACCGGTCGCGCGCGGAGCAGGACGTGAAGCGCGCCGAGAACGGGTACCTCGGCGCGAAGATCGCCCTCGCCACGCTGCTCGACCGGAGGACCGCGGACTTCGAGGTCGCGGCCCCGCCCTCGCCGCAGCTCCCGGCCAACCTCGACGCGCTCGAGCAGGACGCGCTCCGCCAGCGTCCCGACGTCCAGGCCGCGGAGACGAGCCTGCGGCTGGCGGAGCGGAGCCGGAACGGCGTCTACACCCGCTACGCTCCGTCGCTCGGCGCGTTCGGCCGGTATCAGTGGGCGAACGTGACCGGCTTCACCGGCCAGCAGACCTCGTGGGCGGTGGGGCTCGCGCTCAACTGGACGCTCCTCGACGGCGGGCTGCGCGAGTCGGACCTGCGCGAGAACCAGGCGCGCGTCCGGGAGGCGGAGGCGGCGCGGGCCGGCACCGAGGCGCGCGCGCTCGACGAGGTGAAGCGCGCGCGGCTCGATCTCGACAGCGCGGTCGCGAACCGCCAGAAGGCGAAGGAGCAGCTCGACCTCGCCCGCGAGAACCAGAAGCTGGTCAACGTGAACTACAAGGCGGGCGCCGCCACCTACCTCGAGGTCTCCGACGCGAACACGGCGCTCCTCTCGGCCGAGCTGACGCAGGTGTCCGAGGCGCTCAGCGCCGATCTCGCCGCGCTGCGCGTCCTGCAGGCCGCGGGCGCGTTCGACCCGAGGTAGGCGCGGGCGGGCTTCACGCTCCGCGAACCCGAAGACACGCGAGGCCGGCCGCTCCCAGGTGCGGCCGGCCTCGTCCGTTTCGGCGCTCGGCTCGGCTACATGCCGGCGTCGGCGGCCGCCGCGCCCTTCTTCTTCTTGCTCTTCTTGGCCTTCTTGGCGCTCTTCTTGGTCGTCGTCGTGCCCGCGTCCTCGCCGGCGGCGCCCATCGCCCCCGAGGTGCCGCCAGTCGTGCCGCCCGTCGCCCCGCCCGTCGTGCCCTGCTCGGTCGACCCGCCGCCCCCCTGCGCGAAGGCCGGAGCCGATCCGAGAAGGAACAGAGCTGCCATCACCACGCTCAGCTTGCGCATGTCCGTGTGTCTCCCCTTGGCGGGTCAGTCCCGCCCACGCCGCAGGGGGAGCACTCGCCATGCCACCCCGCAGCGCAGGCGCGTGGAGCGGCATCCCGCACAGCCGCCGATGGCGCGGCGCAGCATTCGCGCGGCTCGGCCCTGTCGAGTGTGGAGAGGCGGGCCAGGAGGATCCAGCCTGCGGGGTCGCGCTCCTCACCGGAATGGGGAGTCGCGCCTCGCGAGCGCCTCGTGGCCGGCGAGGTGGCCGTGCTCGTTGAAGTGGACGTGCACGTCCGCGTCGGTGCGCCGTCCGCCCGGACGACGGGCTACGTCGCCGCGATGGTGCGGGGCCCGTCGTGCCCCTTGATGAAGGTCTGCAGCTGCCCGATGAGCCACTCCTTCTCGTCGAGCATGAGGCGGATGACGTCGCGCATCGAGATGATGCCGGCCACCTCGCCGCCCTCCACCACGAGCAGGTGACGCGTCGCGTGATCGCGCATGAGCGCCGTGCACTCGGCGTCGCTCGCCGACGGCGCGACCGTCGGCAGGTCGGTGCGCATCGCATCGCGGATGGGCAGGGTCGCCGCCTCGCCGTCCGCGAGCACGCGCGTCACGAGATCACGCTCGGTGACGATCCCGACGACGCGCCCGTTCTCGCGCACCGCGACGGAGCCGATGTTCGCCTCTTTCATCAACCGCGCCGCGCCGCTGCACGGGGTGCCGGCGTCGAGCCCGACGAGCTCGCGTGTCACGTGCCTCTCGATGGTCGCCATGTGGAGCTCCTCGTCAAAGGGGATACGCTGATCATCGTACGGACGGGCAAACGTCCGTTCCCGGTCGAGCGGCTCGGGCAAATGGGTTGCCCCGGTAGGGCTGCCGCTCGAGGGACCACGTCCTGTACGACCCCTCACATGCTCACCGAGGGACTGCCGCCGAATGAGGCGCGCGGGAGAGACCCTGCCCCGCGCCGGGGCTCGGCGGGAGCGGCGCGGCTCTCTACCGCCCGCGCCGCAGCGCGACGACGACGTTCGGGATCTCCCACGCGAGCGCCGACTCCTCGTGCGCCCGGCCCTCGAACGCGCCGAGGCGCTCGACCTCGCGCCCTCCGGCGCGCACGTAGAGCTGCGCCTCCGGCCCGCCCTCCACGTACATGGCGCCGCGCAGGTCGAGAGGCAGCGCGAGGAGCGCGTCGACGAGGTCGTGCACGGGCCAGGGCGAGCGCGCGTGGATGAAGAGCGCACGCCCGGCGCCGTCGAGACCGATGGCGGCGGCGCTCCAGCGCTTCGCGTCGGGCGCCCACACGTTCTTGCGGTCGCACGAGACCATCCGGATCGACTGGATGAGGGTGCCGTAGCCGGGCTGGGCGGTCTCGAGGTCGCCGCACGCGACGTCGAGGATGCGCACCGGCGCGAGCCCCGGCGCGATCGGATCGAAGGCGAGCACGGCCTTGTAGCGCGCGCTCCGGCGCGGGTTGTTCTGGTGCGCGCGCGTCCGCATCAGGCCGACGCTGGTGAGGCCGTCAGTCTGGAACATGCCGGCGTTGATGGCGGCGACCGCGCCCGCCGACGCGGCCCACGCGCGCACGGTGCGCGGCCGCGCGTCGCCCGCCGACGCGTTCACGAGCCGCAGGTCGAAGCGCGCCGGGTCGATGCGGACGATCCAGATCCTGCCGTCGCCGGGCGCCGAGCCCGGCCCGGGGAAGAGCCCCAGCTCGAGCCCCGGCTCGAGCGCGCTCCACGGCGCGGCCGCGGGCACGGTGACCGGTGGCCCCGCGGGCGCGGGCGCGCCGGGCGCGGCCCGATCGCCCTCTCCGGGCGTGGACACGAGGAGCGCCACCAACGCGGGCGCGAGCCGGCCTGCGACGTGCACGGCCGTGATTATACCGGCGCGGCGGGCGGAGGCGTGCGACCCTGCGCCCGCTCGGCCGCGTGGCGTGCTTCGCGCTGGCGCGGCCGGGGCGGGGTCGAGGGTCGAACGGCTACTCCGGGACGTCCAGGAGCACGAGGTCGCCGTGGGCGTCCTTCACCTTCTCGCGGATGCGCAGCAGCTCGGCCCACTTCCAGAACGCCTCGATGAAGACGACCGTCATGAGCACCATCAAGACGATCGAGATGCCGACGTTGAGGTAGTTCCCCTTCGGCAGGTAGTTGTTCTTGATGTTGAAGTAGCCCGCGCTCATCGTCACCGGGATCATGAACAGCCCCGGCAGCGCCGTGACCCACGCGTAGCGAGCTTTCCCGATCCGGATGAGCATCGTCGTCCCCACGATGAGCGCGCAGGTGGCGAGGAGCTGGTTCGACATCCCGAAGAGCGGCCAGATGGTGGTGATGTCGCCCGTGTAGACGAGATACCCCCAGGCTCCCGTGAAGAGGAAGCTCGTCAGGATGATCCCCGGCATCCACCGCTTCTCGCTCACCTTGGGCCAGACGTGGCCGAGCATCTCCTGCAGCATGTAGCGCCCGACGCGCGTGCCGGTGTCGACGGCGGTGAGGATGAAGACCGCCTCGAACATGATCGCGAAGTGGTACCAGTAGCTCGCGAGGTGCTTCATGAACGGGATGGACGAGAAGATGTAGGCCATCCCGACCGCGAGCGAGACGGCGCCGCCGGGGCGTCCCTGGATCTTCTCGCCGACCGCGGCCGCCAGCTCGGGCAAGTGCACCGGCGTCATGCCCAGCTTCGCGAAGACCGCCGGCGCGGCGTTGATGGCGAAGTAGTCGGCCGGCACGAGCACGCACGCGGCGACGAGGGCCATGATGGCGACGACGCCCTCGAAGAGCATCGCCCCGTACCCGACGAAGAGGATGTCCTTCTCGTTGCCGATCATCTTGGGGGTCGTGCCGGTGCCGATGATGGCGTGGAACCCGGAGAGCGCGCCACAGGCGATGGTGATGAAGACGAAGGGGAAGACGGGGCCGGGGTTGAGCGGGCCGCCCCCGTGGATCCACTTCGTCACGGCCGGCATCTGGAGATCGGGGTGCACGAAGAAGATGCCGACCACGAGCGCCGCCACCGTGCCGAGCTTCAGGTAGGTGGAGAGGTAGTCGCGCGGGCAGAGGAGCAGCCACACCGGCAGCACCGACGCGACGAAGCCGTAGATGGGGATGAGCAGCGAGATGGTCGGCTTCGAGAGCGTGAGCCAGCGCGAGAGCGTCGGGTCCGCGGCGACGTAGGGGCCCGCGAAGAGCGCGAGCGCGAGCAGCGCGACCCCGATGACGCTCGCGCCGAGCACGTCGCCCTTCCGGAACACGTACATCCAGACGCCCATGAGCAGCGCGATCGGCATGGTGGCGAGGACGGTGAACGTGCCCCAGGCGCTCTCGAAGAGCGCGTTCACGACCGCGATGGAGAGGCCGGCCAGGGTGAGGACCAGGATGAAGAGGATCGCGAACGACGCCACGACGCCGGCGCGCTTCGTGATCTCGTACTCCGCGATGAGCGAGAGGCTCTTCCCCTTGTGGCGCACCGACGCGAAGAGCACCACCATGTCGTGCACTGCGCCGCCGAGGACGCAGCCGAGGATGATCCAGAGCGCGCCTGGCGCGAAGCCGAACTGCGCGGCGAGCACGGGGCCGATGAGCGGGCCCGCCGCCGCGATGGCCGCGAAGTGGTGCCCGAAGAGCACGAACCGGTTCGTCTTGTGGTAGTCGTGCCCGTCCGCGAGCGTCACGGCGGGCGTCTGGCGCGCGTCGTTCAGCGCGAGCACGCGCCGCGCGATGAAGAGGCCATAGAAGCGGTACGCCAGCGCGAAGACGCAGAGCGCGGCGAAGACGAGCGTCAACGCGTTCATGGGAGCCCCCTCCCCGGGGCGCGACGGAGCGTAGCGCACCGACCGGGGAGGGGGAAGAAGAGCGCCGGGCCGGCTGCGCGCTGGCGCGCACCCATCGCCCCGGTGAAGAGCGCGGTCCTACTTGCCGACCGCCTTCAACGCTGCGTCATAGTCGGGCTCCTGCCCGATCTCCGGCACGAGCTGGCGGTACACGACGGTGTCGTTCTCGTCGAGGACGACCACCGCGCGCGCCGTGATGCCCTGGAGCAGGCCGTCCGTGACGAGGACGCCGTAGTCCTTGGCGAAGTCGCGCGAGCGCATGAGCGAGAGCGGGACGACGTTCTTCAGGCCCTCGGTGGTGCAGAAGCGCTTCTGCGCGAAGGGCAGGTCGGACGAGACGACGAGGACGACGGTGCCGGGAAGCCCGCCCGCCTTCTCGTTGAACTTGCGGGTGGACGTCGCGCAGACGCTCGTGTCGAGGCTGGGGACGATGTTGAGGACCTTCTTCTTGCCCTTGAACGTGGCGAGCGAGACGTCCTTCAGGTCGCCGTCCACCAGCTTGAAGTCGGGCGCCTTCGCGCCGACGGCCGGCAGCTCGCCGATGGTGTGGATGGGGTTTCCCTTGTGCGTGATGTTGGCCATGCGTGCCCTCCTCGTGAGCAGCTCTTGGTGGAAGTGCCGCTCACCCTAGCGGAGGACGGTGGGAGGCGGGCGTCCCAGAAAGGCCCTGGCGCGCGGCGGTGGGCGGGGGCGCGAACGCCTGAAACGAGGCGGCGCGGCCGGTCCCACCAGCCGCGCCGCTCGATGGTCGAGCTCCGATGTGCGTTCGCCCTTCGACTTCGGGGCTGGCGCGCCCCTGCGCTCAGGTCGACCGGAATGCAGACACCGTCCGCGGCGCCCTACCGCGGCCCGCGGACATTCTCCTTGGCGTCCAGCACGGCGCGGGTGAAGGCGTCGAGCTCGAGGCGGACCTGGCCCCTCGGGTCGTCCACGGCGAGCCGAACCTGCCAGACCGTGCCGCCGCGCACGAGCTTCGTCTTCTGGACGCGGCAGTCGTAGCCGTGGTCGTCGCACCACGCGAGCCCCACGTCCCCCGCCTCGCGGGCGCGCATGGCCCTGGGCGGCGGCGCCGGCGCGACGGGGCGCGGCTCGTCGATGCGGAGCACGGCTCGCGTGAAGGCGTCGAGCTCGACGTGGAGGCGGCCCTCCGCGTCGGCGCGCCGCGCGTCGAGGTCGAGCCGCCACACGTTCTCGGCGAGCGCCCCGTCCACGAAGCGGCACTGGTACCCGCGCTCCGAGCAGACCCGGATGCCGTGCTCCGTCGCCTCCTCGTAGCTCATCGCGCGCGGCCCAGGCGGCGGTGGCCGCGGCTCGTCGAGGCGGAGGACGGCGCGCGTGAGGGCGTCGAGCTCGACGTGGAGGCGCCCTGCGGCGTCGGCGCGGCGGGCGTCGATCTCGAGCCGCCAGACGTTCGAGGCGAGGGCGGCGTCGATCGGGCGGCACTGGTAGCCGCGCTCGGAGCAGAGCTGGAGGCCGCGCGCGGTGGCCTCGTCGAAGGTCATGAGGCGCGGCGGCGGCGGGGGGCGCGGCTCGTCGAGGCGGAGGACGGCGCGGGTGAAGCCGTCGAGCTCGACGTGGAGCGGGCCGGTGAGCGGACCGCGGCGCGCCTCGAGGTCGAGGCGCCACACGTTGGACGCGAGGGTGGACCCGAGCAGCCGGCACTGGTATCGTGCTCGGAGCAGATCTCGTACCCGCGCGCCGTCGCCTCGGCGGGCGTCA
>DASWDS010000503.1:0-5570 GCA_036395165.1 Anaeromyxobacteraceae bacterium
CGACGGCCCGGTCGGCGTGCGCACGGACAACGTCCGCATCGAGCTCGAGCTCGCAGGCGGTCCCCGTGGCGCGGCGGTCGCGGACCCCGGACGAGGATCGGACGAGCCTTGAGACCCGCTCCAACGCGCTGCTGACGCGACTCACACGACGACACCTCGGGTACGCATGCTATCGGCGCTCGCGACAGTCACCCTCCTGCTACCGGCCATCGCCGACGGACCGCCGCCGGCGCCGGTTCCGCACGACGACGCCGAGAGCTTCTGCCGTTATGAGACGGCCGCCGCCGCGGCGGAGTCGGACCTGCTCGTCTCGCCGGAGCTGATCGGCAGCTTCGGATGGACCCACTTCACGGAGCGCGACGACCCCGGCGGCGTCTCCGAGACGCTGCGGCCGCGGCTGCTGGCGGGTATGCGGTACAGCGTCAGCGGCTTGTACCGGGGGCTCCTGACGAAGGACCGTGCGCGGGCGGAGTGCGCTCGCTATCGTGCGTTGAGCGCGATGCGCTCCTTCGTCGAGAGCGGGGCCGCGGCACTGGATCGCCCCGCGCTGGAACGCCGCGTCGAGGTCCTGCGCGGAGCCATCCCGGCGGCCGAGGCGCTGGTGAACGACATCAGGGGGCGCACCGACGAAGGCACCGCGACCGTGGTCGAGCTGAACACGACCGAGCTCCGGCTGGACGAGCTCCGGATGCTGCTCGCCCAGGCCACGGCCCAGCTCGAGGCGATCCCTTCCACCGCCGAGCCGACGGCGCCGCTCACGGCCGCGCTCGCGACGAGCCTCGTCGAGACGCGGCGAGTCGCGGAGTACGAGTCGCGGCTGAGCGCCGCTCGAGGTTGGGACGTGAGCCTTCGCGGTGGGTACGAGCAGGTGTTCGGCGTCGCCTCGGGCACGCCGGTGTTCGGTCAGGTCCTCGTCACGCTCGATCCCGGGCTCCTCTGGCACGACGCGGATCGCGCCCGGGCCGTGGAGGCGGTCGGCGCGTGGCGGTCGGCCGAAGCCGACGGCACGGTGCTCCGGACCCTGGACCGGCTGCGTCAGCTGCGCGCGGCCCACGCGTCGGAGAAGGAGCGGCTGCGGCAGGTGGACGTCCTCGTCCGCTCGCTGGCGGATCGCCTCGCCGCCGCCGAGCGCGTCCCCGCCGCGCAGGTGCGCGCGTACCGCAACCTCGTGTGGTTCGAGCTCACGAAGGCGAACGCCGAGCGGGCCTACCTCGAGGCGCACACGGCGTCGATCGGGAGGGTGCTCGGGCCGGAGGCCAGCGCCGGCTCGCCCTGACGGCTAAGCGAAAGGTCAGCCGCCGCTCGCCGCGCCGCGGAGCGCCCCGAGGACATGCTCGTGCACCGCGCCGTTCGACGCGAGGCAGTGGCCCGACGCGACGGTGTTGCGGCCCGCGAGATCGGTGAGCTTTCCGCCCGCTTCCGCGAGCAGGATCCCCATGGGCGCGAGGTCCCAGAGCTGCACGCCCGCCTCGACCCACGCCTCGGCGCGCCCGGTGAGCACCATGGCAAATCCCGCCAGGTCGCCGTGGCAGCGCGTCCGCGCGCACGTCGTGGCGAGCAGTGACACCGGGCCCACGTACGGTGGCGCGAGGAGCACCCTCGGCTCGCCGAGCGAGAAGGTCGCGTCCTCCCAGCGGGCGATCCCCGAGACGCGCAGCGCGGCGGGCGCGGCTTCGCGGGCGGCGAGCCATGCGCCCCGGCCCTTCGCCGCGAAGTAGACCTCGCCGGCGACAGGGAGCGCCATCGCGCCCGCCACCACCTCGCCCTCGTGCTCGAGCGCGACGAGCGGCCCCCAGCAGCTCTCGCCGCGCGTGAAGCCGCGCGTCCCGTCGAGCGGGTCGACGATCCAGCGCGTGGCAGCCGCGCCCGCGTGCGCGCCGGTCTCCTCGCCGAGGATGGCGTGATCCGGGAACGCGGCGCGGACCACCTCCAGGATGGCCGCCTCGGCCTCGCGGTCGGCGATGGTGACGGGCGAGCGGTCGGGCTTGAGCTCGACGCGCACGCCGCGGCGGAAGTGCGCCAGGGAAGCGGCCGAGGCGGCCTCGGCGGCGCGGCGGGCGGTGGTGAGCGCGAGGTCGAGGTCGAGGGCGGGCATGGGCGAGGAGCGTAGCCTCGAAAAGCAACGGCGGCCACCCTCGCGGGAGGCCGCCGTCGAACGCCTGGATGCGAGCCCGGCTACTTCTTCGGGCGCATGTCGCCGGTCTTGAGGTAGCGCGTGTGGAACGCGAACGCCTCTTCGAGGATGTGCGGCGAGTGCCTGCCGGCGCTCGGGTTGGCGAACGCGCGCTTGTAGTAGTCCCACAGGATGGGGCGGAACTCCGGCGCGGCGCACTTCTCGATGACTTCCTTCGCCTTCTGCTTCGGGCTCTTGGCGCGGAGGTCGGCGAAGCCGAACTCCGTCACGATCCCGTTGACCTCGTGCTCCGTGTGGTCGATGTGCGTCGCGAAGGGCACGATGGCCGAGATCTTCCCGTCCTTGGCGGTCGCCGGGGACATGAAGATCGTGTACGCGGAGTTGCGGGCGAAGTCACCCGAGCCGCCGATGCCGTTCTCGATGCCCTTGCCCACGATGTGCGTCGAGTTGACGTGGCCGTAGATGTCGGCCTCGACGAACCCGTTCATCGCGATGCAGCCGAGGCGGCGGATGACCTCGGGGTGGTTCGAGATCTCCTGCGGCCGCAGGATGATCTGCTTGCGGTAGCGGTCGATGTTCTTGTTGAACCGCTCCTGGCCCTCGGGGGAGACCGAGAACGCCGTCGCGGAGGCGACGCGGAGCTTGCCGGAGTCGAGGAGGTCCAGCATGCCGTCCTGGATCACCTCGGTGTAGCTCGTCATGTTCTCGAAGTGGCCCGAGTTGAGCCCGACGAGCACGGCGTTCGCGATGTTGCCGACGCCCGACTGCAGCGGCGTGAGGCTGTTCGGGAGCCGGCCGGCCTTCACCTCGCCGTCGAGGAAGTCGAGGATGTGCTGCGCGATCTTCTTGTGGACGTCCTCGGGCGCCTTGAAGGCAGCGTTCCGGTCCGGGTTGTTGGTCTCGATGACCGCGACGACCTTGTTGACGTCGATGACCTGGAACGGCTTGCCGATCCGGTCGTCCGTCTTCATGATCGGAATCGCGACGCGCTCACCGTGCTTCGAGGCGACCGAGTAGTTGTCGTGCATCCCCTCGAGCCGCTCGTCCTGCCAGCTGTTCACCTCGAGGATGATCTTGTCGGCGTGCTCCAGGTAGACGTTGTTGCCGCCGACGGACGAGGCGTAGACGATCGACCCGTCCTCCTTGATCTTCGAGACCTCGACGATCGCGAAGTTGATCTTGCCGTAGTAGCCGTACCGCACCATGGAGCCGACGTGCGACAGGTGCAGGTCCTGGTACTCCATCGCGCCGAGGTTGATCTTCTCGCGCGTGGTAGCGTCGCCCTGGTACGGGAAGCGGAAAGCCTGCGCGTCCACGAGGGACATCGCCGTGTCCTGTTCCGGGCCCGTCGACGCGCCCGTGAGGACGTTCAGGCGGTAGGGCTTGCCGCGGAGCTTCTCGTCGATGGCGCGCTTCGCGAGCGCGACCGGCAGCGCCTTCGGATAGCCGGCGCCGGTGAAGCCGCTCATCCCCACGGTCGCGCCGTTCGGGATCATCAGGGCGGCTTCTTCGGCGGCCATGATCTTGTTCTGAAGGAACTTGTTCAGCACGCGGGGATGGTCAGCCATCTGTTCCAGCCTCCTCGAATCGTGGGGTCAGGCTCTGGGGGTGAGAGCCGGTACGGCGCGGGTGAAGCGGCAGAGTATCCCGATCGCACACACGGCGAAAAGGGGGCATTCCCTGATCGAGGTCAATTGGTGAGGTCTTTTTCGAGATGGCGGAGGATCTCGGGCAAGGTCGCGTCCCTCCATGACGCATCGAGCCGTGCGCGGCCGTCCTCGGCGGAGGCGAGCGCTCCCTGCTGCGCGAACCACTCGGCGGCGTTCTCGAAGGTCGCCTTCGAGAGCGCTTCACGGAGCGCGATGCGCCCGGCGGCGTACGCGGCGCGGCCTTGCTCGAGCGAGGCCTTCACGAGCGTCTTCTTGTCGAGCGGCGCGCCCGTGGCGGCCCGGTCCAGCGAGAGCAGCGCCTCGGCGGTGACGCGGTAGGCCTCGAGGTACGGCCGGAGGAGGTCGGCGAGGAACTCCAGCATCTCCCGCTCGGCTCCGGTCCGCAGGTGTCCCCCCGCCTCCTCGACGACGCCGAGTCGCGTGAGGAAGGCTGCGTTCTCGGCGAAGATCTCCTCGAAGCTCGCGCCGACGCGGTACATGAACTCGAGCTTGAGGAGCCGCGAGAGCCAGAACGTGTGCGCCCTCACCTCGTCGAGCGGCGCGTTGCCGTCGCTCGCGCGCAGCGCCGTCGCGATGAGCGCGATCGGCACGTACCGGTGGATGACGGCGTTCTTGTGGTAGTCGAGGAGCGACCGGCGCTCCTCGACGACCTGGTAGATGGTCTCGCCGGCGGCGCGCTCGACGCGAATGAGCCCCTCCTCGGCGAGCCGCGCCAGCGCGTCCGCCATCGGCCCGGCGACGCGCGGGTCGGAGGGCGCGCCGGCGAGCCCGTGCGAGAAGCGGGCGCCGGCGTCGTGCGCGACGTAGCGCAGGAGCTCGACGCGGCGCGCGAGCTCCTCGGCGGGGAGGCCGCGCCGGACATGGGCGAGCAGGGCCGCCGCGGCGAGCCCGACGGGCGTGATCGTGATCGCGCGGTTGATCCCGTACGCGACGCGGTTTGCGAGCGCCTGCACGAGCGCCCGCTTCGCCGCGTCGGGCGACGCGCTCGCCGGGGCGTCGAGCGGCGGCATGACCTCGTCGAGCGTGAGCGACTGCGCGCGCTCCCCGAGCCGCTGCGCCGCGAACGCGCGCAGCGAGACGGGCTCCTCGAACTGGACCGTGAGCCGGCCGTAGCGGCGCCCGAGCACCTTGCGCGCGCGGAGGAGCCCGCGCAGGTCCTCCTTCTTCTTCTCGCCGCCCGCGAGCTCGCGCGCGTAGCTCCTCCCCTCCATGAGCCGCTCGTAGTCGATGGCCACCGGCACGAAGAGGACGTCGTCCGTCGCCTCCTCCAGCCAGGCGTCCACCTCCATCGAGAAGAGCCCGGTCTTGGGGAAGAGGAGCTTGCCGGAGCGGCTCCGCCCTCCCTCCAGGTAGAACTCCTGCGGGAAGCGGTCGCGCAGGAGCTGCTTCACGTACGCGCGCAGCGCGGCCGTGTAGACGCGGTCGCCGCGGAGCGACCGCCGGACGAAGAACGCGCCGCCGCGCCGGGCGACGGCGCCGAAGGGCCAGAACGCGAGGTTGATGCCGGCGGCGACGTGCGGCGGGGTCATCCCGTGCTCGTAGAAGAGCCAGGAGAGGACGAGGTAGTCGATGTGGCTCTTGTGGCTCGGGCAGAGCACGATGGGCGCGTCGGCCGCGGCGCGCTTCACCCGCGCCAGCCCCTCCTCGTCCACGTCCACGGCGTCGTAGAGGCGCCGGAAGAGCCAGGAGAGGACGGGGCGGACGAGCTCGATGAACGCGGGCGAGTATCGGCTCGCGATCTCGCGGAGGTCGCGCCTGGCCTCCTC
>DASWDS010000504.1:0-2246 GCA_036395165.1 Anaeromyxobacteraceae bacterium
CGGGCCTCGGCGCCGCGTCCGCGTCCTCCGGCCCCGAGGCGCGCACCGCGACCGCGCCGGCGGCCTGCTCGACCGGCGCGTCGGGCGGGCACGGGCCGGCGCCACAGCGCGGGCGAGCCTTCGCGACCACCTTGTACGCGCCGGGGCCTGGCGTCGCGAGCTCGAGGTGGGCGACGCCGTCCGGTCCGGCGACGGCCTCGCCTCGCGCCACCACCTTGCCGTCCTCGGAGACGAGCTCGGCCGAAACCGGCGCGCCCGCGCCGGGGCCGTAGTCGGGCGCGCGCACCGAGACCGAGAGGCCCACGGGCTCGCCGGGCTCGACCGCCGGTCGATCGGGCTCGACCTGCACCGGCGTGAGCGCCGGATCCCGGACCAGCCACCGCAGCGCGTTGTTCCAGAACCGCTGGTAGGCGCGGTTCGCGCCGGCCTCCTCCGCCGCGACGAACCCCCAGTACCAGGACGAGTCGGTCGTGACGGCGAGCGAGCGTCCCGAGCCGACCTCGCGCACGGCGACGACCGGGGCGGGCTTGCCCTCGACGAGGACGGTCGGCGACTCGAGCAGCACCCGCGCGCCGGCGCTGGCGGTGAGCGCGCGGGTCCGGTTCACGTCGGGGAGCGGCGGGAGCGCGCTCCAGGCGGCCTCGTTCGGACCCTCGCCGGCCGCGAGGCTCGTGACCGGGTGCCGCCGCCCCTCCACCGTCAGGCGTGGCCGCATCGCCTCGCTCGCGATCCCGAGGCCGTCGAGCGCCTCGACCGCCAGGACCTCGGAGAGCGGCGTCTGGCCGTAGCGCGCCTCTCCGAAGCTCTGCTCACCCCCGAGCATCGCGAACGCGCCGCCGTTCCGGACGTAGTCGCGCAGCGCCGGCAAGTAGCGCTCGATGTCGAGCGACCGGTAGGGCTGGTACGCGAAGTTCACGAAGACGACGGCGTCGAAGGTGCGGAGCTGCTCGCCGAAGATCTCCGAGACGGGGAAGGGGATGAGCGAGAGCTCCTCCTGCGGGCCCGGGAGATCGGTGCTGGTCCGGAGGATGAAGAAGCTGATGAGGTCGACGTTCGGGTCCTGCTTCAGGAGCGACCGGAGGAAGCGCTCGTCCCAGCTCGGCCGGCCCGCGACGAGCAGCACGCGGACGCGGTCGCGGATCACCCGCAGGACGAACGAGCGCGAGTTGTTCTCCGCCACCGCCTCGCCGGGGTAGACCGGCGCGGCCACCGTGAAGACGAACGTGCCGGTCGTGTCCGGCGCGAACGAGAGCGGGACGGTGTAGCGCTCCTTCCCCGGCTCGAGCCTCACGGTGGCGCGCGCGACCACGGCGCCCTCGCGGCGCAAGACGATCGGCACCTCCTCGCGCCCGAAGCCGCGCGCGGCGAGGCCGACCTCGACCGTCACCGTGTTGCGGACGAAGGCGAAGTCGTCGACCGCGACGCGCTCGACGGCGAGGTCCTTCGGCGCTCCGGTCCCGACCGCGACGGCGGTCACCGGGACGCCCAGCGCGCGCAGCTCCGCGCGCGCGGCGGGGGTGAGCCCCTCCGAGAGCGCCGCGTTGTCGGCGCCGTCCGAGACGACCACCGCCCCGGCGAGCTTGCGGCCCGCGCCGCCGCCCGCCGCGACCGCCTTGAGCGCGCCGAGCAGGTCGGTGCGGCCGCCGCGCGCGGGGACGCCGCGCGCGAGCGACGACGGGTCGGCCGGCGCGACGTCGCGCTCGAAGGTGTGCCACTCGAGCGACACGCGCTCCCCGAGCGCCTCCAGCTCGCCGCGGTGCTGCCGGAGGAAGCTCGAGGCGGCGTCGGCGCGGGAGGGACCGCCCGGCTCGACGGGGAAGCGCATCGAGCGCGACGCGTCCACCAGCACGGCGAGCCGGTTCTTCACCCGCGCGGTCTGAAGCAGGCGCACCGCGGGCTCGAGGAGCAGGAAGATCGCCAGCACGGCCGACCCCGCGCGGAGGGCGAGGAGCGCGGCTCGCCGGCTGCGCCGCGGCTCGTCGCGGAGCCCGCGCCACGCGAGACCGACCGCGAGGGCCGCGGCGAGGACGAGCGCGACGACGGCCCAGCGCGGCCATGGCGACAGCGAGGTGAGCCGCCAGGCGTTGTACCCCGCATCCCCCACGCTAGTGCTGCTCCGCAGAAGTTCTGAACCAGTTCCTCATCTGTCTGCTCCGCAGCACTTTGCGGGGAAGGCTCCGGGCCTTGCAATGAACGGCAAGGCCCGGGCCCTCCCCGCAGAGCCCTACCGGGGAAGGCGGAGCGCC
>DASWDS010000505.1:0-8080 GCA_036395165.1 Anaeromyxobacteraceae bacterium
GGGGCGGCGGCAGGGCGACCGACTTCGACGACTGGGCCTGGGCTCGACCGCCCAGGCACAGCGCCGCCGCCAGGGCGGCGCGGGTCAGGATCTTTTCGAAGCGCATCACGATTCCTCCGATGAAGTGGTTGGCCGTCGAGACTGGCCACCTCACCCGGCCGGAGAGTGGGCGGCGAGCCGAGGGCCCGCCGCGCCGCGCCCCATCCGGGGAGGCGGGCGGAGTCTCCCACGCTCGCCAGATATCCTCAACAAAACTCGCACTGTCGTGCGAGCTGCGGGACGGTGGGTGAAAGGTCTACCTGCCGTCCTTCAGCTCCGGGAAGTCGTCCTGCCAGAACTCCCCGGCCCGACGAGCGCCGCTCCGGCTCGCCCCCTCGGCGGTCCTCAGCTCGACGCGGCGGATCTTGCCGGAGACGGTCTTCGGCAGGTCCGAGAACTCGAGCCGGCGCACGCGCTTGTACGGCGCGAGCCGTCGGCGGACGAACCGGAAGATGTCGAGCGCGAGGTCGCGCGAGGGCGGCTGCCCGGGCTTCAGGATGAGGAACGCCTTCGGCACGACGCCACGGACCGGGTCCGGGCTCGGGACGACCGCCGCCTCCGCGATGGACTCGTGCTCGATGAGCGCGCTCTCCAGCTCGAACGGGCTGATGCGGTAGTCGGAGCTCTTGAAGACGTCGTCCCCGCGCCCGACGTAGGTGATGTACCCCTCGTCGTCCCGCGCGGCGACGTCGCCGGTCCGGTAGTAGCCGCCGCGCGTCGCGTGCTCCGTCAGCGTCGGGTCGTCGAGATAGCCGGCCATGAGCCCCATGGGGCGAGGCTCGAGCGCGAGCGCGATCTCGCCCTCGGCGGCCTCGTTGCCGCTCGCGTCGAGGAGCGCGACCCGGAAGCCGGGCATGGGGCGGCCCATCGAGCCGGGCTTCATCTTCTGTCCGGGCGAGTTGCCGATCTGGCAGGTGGTCTCCGTCTGGCCATAGCCGTCGCGGATCGCGATCCCCCACGCCTTCTGCACGCGGTCGATCACCTCGGGGTTGAGCGGCTCGCCGGCGCTGAGCGCCTCGCGCAGCTTCACCTGGTGCGCGGAGAGGTCCTCGAGGATGAGGAAGCGCCACACGGTGGGCGGCGCGCACATCGTCGTGATCTCGTGGCGGGCGAGCACCTCGAGCGTGCGCCTCGCGCTGAAGCGGGCGTAGTTGTGCACGAACACGGTCGCGCCGGCGTTGAACGGCGCGTAGAAGTTCGACCAGGCGTGCTTCCCCCACCCCGGCGAGCTGATGTTCATGTGCACGTCGCCCTCGCGGACGCCGAGCCAGTACATCGTGGAGAGGTGGCCGACCGGATAGCTCGCGTGCGTGTGGAGCACGAGCTTCGGCTTCGCGGTCGTGCCGGAGGTGAAGTACAGGAGCACCGGGTCGTTCGGGTGCGTGTCGCCCTTCGCCAGGAAGACGCTGCTCTCGTCGTACGCCTCGTCGTAGGGCGTCCACCCGGGGACCTTCTCGCCGACGACCACCTTCGAGAAGCCCGTGTCGAGCGCGCGCAGCTTCTCCGCGCCCGTCGGGTCGGTGATGACGTGCTTCACCCGGCCGCGGTCGAGGCGGTCGCGCAGGTCCTCGGGCGTGAGGAGCGAGGTCGCCGGGATGATGACGGCGCCGAGCTTCATCGCGCCGAGCATGACCTCCCAGATCGGGACCGAGTTCGGGAGCATCATGAGCACGCGATGCCCCCGCTCGATGCCCATCCGGCGCAGGAAGACGGCCACGCGATTCGAGCGCTCGGCGAGCTCGGCGTACGACAGCTTCACCTCGCACCCGTCGTCCTCCACGATGTGGAGCGCGGTGTGCCGGTTCCCCTCGGCGAGGACGTCGAACCAGTCCACGGCCCAGTTGAAGCGATCGAGGACCGGCCAGGCGAAGCCGCGGTAGGCGGCGTCGTAGTCGTCGCGGTGCTGCTGGAGGTAGTCGCGCGCCCGTCTGAAGGCGTCGGTGGAGCTCATGGCGGTTCACCCCTCGGCGAGGCAGAAAGTCGGCATCATCGCAGAAGGCGCGCGATCTTCGCCAGGACTCCCTCGGCCGCGGTAGAACGCGGCGCATGCGCCGGCCCACGCGCCTCCACGCAGGACTCGCAGGCGGCGTGCTCGCCGTCTCCTGCGCCGCCATCCTGGTCCGCCTCGCCGACGCGCCGCCGCTCGCCATCGCGACGTGGCGGCTCGCGCTCGCCGCCGCGGTGACCGGGGCGCTCGCCCTCGCGTTCAGGCGCGCGGAGCTCGCCGCCCTCGACGGGCGGGCGCGCGCCCTGCTCGCGGGCGCCGGGCTCGCGCTGGCGGTGCACTTCGCCACCTGGATCGCGTCCCTGCGGCTCACGTCGGTCGCGAGCTCGGTCGCGCTCGTCACGACGCAGCCGGTCTGGGTGGCCCTGCTGGCGCGCGTCGCGCTCGGCGAGCGCGTCGGGGGGCGCGCGGCGGGCGGCATCGCGCTGGCGGTGCTCGGCGGCGCAGGCATGGCGGGCGGCGACCTCGCGGTCGGCCGGGACGCGATCGCCGGCGACCTCCTCGCGCTCGCCGGGGCGATCTTCGCCGCGGTCTACTTCGTCCTGGGCCGCCGCGTGCGCGCTCGCCTGTCGCTCGGCGCGTACGTGGGCGTCGTCTACCCGGTGGCGGCGCTCGCGCTCGCCCTGCTGGCGGCGGTCGCAGGCGCCCCGCTGCACGGGTTCGGCGCGCGGACGTGGACGGCACTCCTCGCGCTCGCCCTCTTCCCGCAGCTCCTCGGCCACTCGCTCCTCAACTGGTCGCTCCGGTGGCTCTCGGCGCCCTTCGTGGCGGTCGCGATCCTGGCGGAGCCGGTCGTCTCGACGATCGTCGCCATCCCGGTGCTGGGCGAGTGGCCGTCGCCGGTCCAGGTCGCGGGCGGAGTCGTCCTGCTGGCCGGCGTGGCCCTGGCGGCCTCGGCGGAGCCCGCGGCGGCCAGCGCGGCCGCGCAGGCGGACTGAATTTAGAAGCGGTTCAGCAGCGCGCCGGGGAGCGACTCGGCGAGCCCGTCGAGCATGAACTGGATGGCGATCGCGGCCAGGAGGAGGCCCGAGGCGCGCTCGAGGATGTTGAGGCCGGTCTTCCCGAGCACGCGGTCGACGCGCGCCGCGCCGGCCAGGACGAGATAGGCGGCGGCCGCCGTGACGGCGATGGCAGCCAGCACGATGGCCCCGTGCCAGACGTGGGCGGAGCGGGCGCGCCCCATGAGCACCACCACCGTCGCGATGGAGCCCGGGCCCGCGAGGAGGGGCATGGCGAGCGGCACGATGGCGACGTCCTCCTTGACGCGCCCCGACTCGACCTCGCCCGGCGTGATGCGCGCCTCGGAGGGGCGCGTGCGCAGCATGTCCACCGCCATGATGAGGAGCAGCACGCCGCCCGCGATCTTGAACGCGCCCAGGCTGATCCCGAGCAGCTTGAAGACGAGCGCGCCCGTGAGCGCGAACACCGCGAGGACGAGCCCGGCCGCCACCGCCGCGCGCCGCGCCGTCTCGCGCTTCCTGTCGGCGGCGTCGCCGCTCGTCATGGCGAGGAAGAAGGGTACGGCGGCGAACGGGTCCACCACCACGAACACCGCGGAGAAGGCAGCCAGGGCGAAGCTGAGGAGCTCTCGGTTCAAGGGGTCCCGGGGAAGCCGCTCCGCCGAATGGACCACACCTTTCCGATCGCTTCCAGCACGATCCGCCGCGACATCTTGGAGTGTCCGACGCGGCGATCCTCGAAGATGATGGGCAGCTCCGCGACGCGGAACCCCTTCTTCACGGCGCGGTAGGTGAGCTCGATCTGGAAGGCGTACCCGGAGCACTGCACCGACGCGAGGTCGATGGCCTCGAGCACCTCCCGCCGGAAGCACTTGAAGCCGCCGGTGAGATCGCGCACGCGCAGCCCGAGGAGGGTGCGCGCGTAGAAGGAGCCGCCGCGCGACAGGAGCTTGCGCCCGATGCCCCAGTTGACGGTGCCGCCGCCCTTCACGTTGCGCGAGCCGAGCACGAGCTCGGCCTCCCGCGCCAGCTCGAGCATGCGCGGCAGGTAGCGCGGGTTGTGCGAGAAGTCCGCGTCCATCTCGAGGACGAGCGCGTAGTCGCGCGCGAGCGCCCAGGCGAAGCCCGCCAGGTAGGCCTTCCCGAGGCCCTCCTTGCCCGCGCGGTGGAGCACCTTCACCCGCGGCTCGCGCGCCGCGATCGCGTCGGCGAGCTGGCCCGTGCCGTCGGGCGAGTTGTCGTCGATGACGAGGACGTCCACGTCGGGGGTGGCCTCGAGGATCGCCTGCGTGATGGGCCCGACGTTCTCCTTCTCGTCGTAGGTCGGGAGACAGACGAGCGCGCGGCGCGGGCTCCGGGGGTCCTGGGTCACGGGTCGAGCCTCCTCGCGAGCTCCTCCGCGACGCGCCGGGGCGCGCCGGGCGTGCCGAGCGACGCGCGGACCTCCTCGAGGCCGCGCAGCTGCTCGGCGCGCGCGGGGCCGTCCTCGAGCAGGCGCTCGATCTCGGCGGCCATGCGCTCCGGGGTCGCCTGCCGCTGGAGGAGCTCGGGGACGAGCGTGCGGCCGGCGAGGAGGTTCACGAGCGCGAAGTGGGCCAGGCGGACGAAGAGCCGCCCGACGAGGTAGCTCAGCCAGGAGAGGCGGTACACGACCACCATCGGCCGCAGCATGAGCGCGGCCTCCAGGACGGAGGTCCCGCTCTTCACGAGGGCGGCGTCCGCGGCCCCCATCGCGGCCTCGGCGCGCCCGGCCGCGAGCGTGACGTCGAGCGTCGCATGGCGCGCGAGGTAGGGCGCGAGCACGTCCTCGGCGAGGGTCGGCGCGACGGGCACGATGAACTGCGCATCCGGATGCTTCGCGCGGATCCGCTCGGCGGCCTGCAGCATGGGCGGGAAGATGCGCTTCACCTCGGAGCGGCGGCTCCCTGGGAGGAGCGCGATCGTGGTGCGGTCCTGCGCGATGCCGAGCGACGCCCGATAGGTGGACGGCGCCTCCGGGCGCGGCCGCTCGGCGAAGGGGTGGCCGACGAAGCGGGCCGAGACGCCGGTGTTCTCGTAGAAGCGCTCCTCGAAAGGGAGGATGCAGAGCATCCGGTCCACGACCCGGGCGATCGTCTTCACCCGCCCGCGGCGCCAGGCCCAGACCGAGGGCGAGACGTAGTAGACCACCTTCACGCCGAGCCGCTTCAGCTTCACCGCGAGCCGCAGGTTGAAGTCGGGCGAGTCGACGAGGAGCGCGACGGAGGGCCGGCGCGCTGCGGCGGCGGCCTCGAGCTCGCGCATGATCCCGAGGATGACGGGGATCTTCGGGAGGACCTCGGAGATGCCCATGACGGACATCTCCTCGGCCTGCCGGAGCGAGTCGAGCCCCGCCTCGCGCAGCTTCGCGCCACCCATGCCGAAGGCGACCAGGCCGGGCCGGAGCTGGCGCAGCTCCTCCAGCACGCGCGCAGCGTGCAGGTCGGCGCTCGCCTCGGTGGCGACGACGAGGATCTCGGCGGACAAGGCGGCGGTTTATAGCATGGCCGGGGCCGTCGTCGCCCTCGCCGCCGCGACGCCGTCATCGCATCGCGTGGGCGGGGAGGCGTGCGCGCGCAGCGCCGAGTCGCGCGCGCGAGCAACGCCCGGCCGCACATTTCACCTGGATCGACGTGCGCCAGGACTTTCCTGACCCAGAGTCATTGAAACGGGCGGCTCCTGACGGCGGCTCCTGCGGCTCCTGACCCCGGCTCCTGACCCAGAGTCGTTCGGCTCACCAACCCAGAGTAATTTCGACGCGTCAGGTCCGAGCCCTGCCTGACCTGGAGCAATTCACAAATTACTCTGGGTAAGGGGCAAACCTACTCTGGGTGAGGGAACCGAAACTACTCTGGGTGAGGGAACCCCTGCTCTCGCCCATGATCGCGAGCGCGGCCATGAGCTCCTCGAGCGTCACGGTGATCGCGAACGCGCTGCGCCTGCGCCATGTCAGGCTGGGTTGACCGGCGACGGCGGCGCGCTCGCCTTCTCCTCCGTGAGGAAGAGCGGCGTCCCGTCGTCGTCCGTGAAGTAGGCGATCCGCTCCCGCTCGCCCTCCGCGACGTCCGGCGCGAACCGGACCCCGCGCTCGTGGAGGACGAGCATCGCCCCCTCCAGCCGCTCCACCTGGAAGCCGATCGAGCAGTGGACCGGGACCGGACCGCGCGGCGCCGCCGGGAGCTCGCTCTCGAGGAGCGCGAGCGTGAGCCCCGGCGCTGCGACCTCGGCGTAGCGATCGCCCTGGCGCGAGCCGAGCGTGAGGCCCAGCGCCTGCGTGTAGAAGCGCACCGCGCGCTCCACGTTCGCCACCATCACCGTGACCTTCCCGCCCTGGATGAGCTTCATGGCCATGGATCGACGTCCTTTCTTCGCACGGCGAAGATGGCGCGGGCGGCACGCCCGGGACACTCCTGACGGGGGCGGCGAGACGCCGCAGCCTTCTCCCAGACGCGTCCCACACTGGATCCTGGGACTCACAAACCCAGCGAGGTACGCCCGAACGAGGCTTTCACGGCACGCGCGGTGAGAGGACCATCGCCGAGGGATTTCGCCATGACGATCGATGCGCAAAAAGGTGGCAGAGCCGTGGTCGCCTTGGACGGCGCGTTCGACTGCGCGGCGGCGGATCGGCTGCACGAGACGCTCGTCGAGCTCGGCCCCGTTCCGGTGACCGTGGACTTCCGCCGGGTCCGGATGATCGACGACTCGGCCGTGGGTCGGCTCGCGCGAGAGACAGCGGGCGGGCAGCACCTGGCGCTCGTGGGCCTCTCCGTGCACCACCACAGGCTGCTGCGTTACCTCGGCTCGAACTGACGGCACCGCGGCCGCTTCCCCGCTGCGGGCGCGCTTCAGCTCTGACCGCGGTCGATCCACTTCTCCCTCGCGGCCGGCACGTAGCTCGCGAGCGCGTCGAGGAGCGCCGGCGGCTCTCGCGCGACGAGGAGCAGCGCGCGGTGCTCGGGCCTGAGGAAGCGCTCCTCGACCGCGTGGTCGAAGAAGGCGACCAGGGGGCGCCAGTATCCGGCGACGTCGAGGAGCCCACACGCCTTCCGGTGGAGCCCGAGCTGGCCCCAGGTCAGGATCTCGGCCAGCTCCTCGAGGGTGCCCATCCCCCCGGGCAGCGCCACGAAGGCGTCCGCGAGCTCCGCCATGCGCGCCTTCCGCTCGTGCATCGAGCCCACGATCTCGAGCCGCGTCAGGCGCGGGTGAGCCAGCTCGCGCGCCTGGAGGGCCTCGGGGAGCACGCCCGTGACCTCGCCGCCGGCCGAGAGCGCCGCGTCCGCGACCGCTCCCATGAGCCCGACGCTCGCGCCGCCGTAGACGAGGCCGAGGCCGCGCCTCGCGAGGAGCTCACCGAGCGCCCGCGCCGCGGCGAGGTAAGCCGGGTTCACGCCCGGGGATGAGCCGCAGAAGACGCAGATCCGGCGCATGGCGCGATGTATACCCTCAAGCTCGACGATGCGCCCCTGCCGGCCTCCTCGATCCATCTTCCTCGTGATGGCGGCGGCGACGGCCGTGCTCCTGCTGGGCGGGTGCATCCCGGCCAAGCTCGTCGCGCACGCGCTCCTGCACCCGGACCGGATCGCCCCGTCGCCCCCGCCCCCGCTTCCGCACGAGGACGTGGACTTCGAGAGCGACGGGGTCCACCTGCGCGGTTGGCTCTTCCACGCGGCCGCGCCGCGCCGCGGGACCGTCGTCTTCCTGCACGGGGCGTCGAACAACCGCTCCGCGGCGGGACCCGTGATCGCGCACCTCGTGCCGCGCGGCTGGGACGTCCTCGCCTACGACCTGCGCGCGCACGGGCTCTCGGGAGGCGACGCGAGCACGTACGGCTACTGGGAGCGGCGCGATCTGGTGCGGGCGCTCGAGGCGCTCGACATCCAGCGGGCGGTCGTGGTCGGCCTGTCGGCGGGCGGCGCGGTCGCCCTCCTCGCCGCCGCGCGCGACGACACGCGCATCGCGGGGGTCGTCGCCATCGGGGTCTTCTCCGATCTCGCGTCGGTGGCGCGCGAGCGCATGCCGTGGTGGGCGGCCGACCGTGGCCTCGCCCGCGGCCTCG
>DASWDS010000506.1:0-14715 GCA_036395165.1 Anaeromyxobacteraceae bacterium
CAGGATGCGCCCGAGCCCTTCTCGAGCGTGCTGCGGCGCACGTTCCTGCCGAACGCCGTGCTCACCGGCGCCCCCGAGGGCGAGCCGCTGGCGCGCCTGGGCCGGCTCGCGCCCGTCGCCGCCGATCGCGTCGCGGTCGGCGGGAGGCCGACCGCCTACGTCTGCGAGCGCGGCGCCTGCCGGCTGCCCGCGATCAGCCCCGAGGAGCTCGCCGAGCAGATGAGGCCGGTGACGCCGTACCGGTGATGGACCGCGACCTCGACGCCGGCCTCGATCGGACCCTCAGCGCGGACCCTCAGCGCCCACCCTCCTGCTGGAAGATGAGCGGCAGCCCGTTCTTCGCGTTGCCGACCACCACGATCTTGGCGTTCGGGCTCTCGGCGAGCTTCTGCGTCGCCTCGATCCCCTTGTACTGGAGGTATTCCGGCGTGAGCCCCTGCCGGACGATCGACTGGTACTTGTTGATGCCCTCGGCCTCGATCTGCTTGCGCTGCGCCTCCTGCCGCTCCCGGTCGAGCGTGAAGCGCATCTTCTGGGCGCGCTGCTCCTCGGCGAGCTTGTCGGCGATGGCGTTCTTGATCGCGTCGGGCAGCTCGACGTCGCGGACCAGCACCGCCTCGACGACCACGTGCTTGCCCTCGAGCGCCTTGAGGACCTCCTCGTAGATCTGCCGCTCGATCTCCTCGCGCTTCGTCGAGTAGATCTCCTCGGGGGCGTACCGGCCGAAGACCTTGCGCGCCTCCGAGCGCACCACCGGCGCGACCACGATGTCCGCGTAGTTGGGCCCGATCTGCGTCTGCAGCTCGTACATCTCCTCCGCCTTGGGCCGGTAGCGCACGCTCGCGTCCACGCGGATGGCGAGGCCGTTGCTCGACAGGACCGAGAGCTGCTCCTTCATCTCGTGCACGCGCAGGTCGTAGGCGATGACCGCGTTCCAGATCGGCATGACGTGCATGCCCTCGCTCAGGGTCTTGCGGCTGGTGCCGCCCCCGAGGGTCTCGAACACGATGCCGCGGTGTCCGGAGTCGACGACCGGGCAGCGGCAGCCGGCGAGGAACGGCGCAGAGACGACGAGCAGATAGGCGGTGACGAGCGCGCGGGTCATCCGCGGAGCTTAGACCGGGCCGGCGCGCGTGTCGCCTCTTCGTCGGCAACTGTGCGCGCATGTGAGCCCTCGGCCCCTTTGCAGGACCGTTCACGGTCTGTACATTCGCGGTCGACTCGTCTCGCGGTTTCCCGAGGGGGGAACGGTGATCCTGATCTCCGCAGTGACGGCGCTCGCCATCGGCGTGTCGCCCGCCAGCCCTGCCGGCGCGGAGCGGCGCGCCGCGACGCGGCCGCCGCCCGCAGCGCGTCCGGCCCCGAGCGGCGCGGCGAGCGCCATGGCCGAGCTGCCCGCGGGCGCGGCCGCCGTGGCCGGCCGCTTCGTGGTTCGACAGGGCGACAAGCTCGTCCCCCTGCGCGAGGCGCGGCGCCTCGCCGGCGGGAAGAAGATCGGCCTCGACCTGCGAAGCGGCGAGCACGTCGTCGAGGCGCGGCTCGACGACGACGGCTGGTTCGTCGCGCCGGCCGCGCCCGGCCGGTGGCGCCTCGAGTACGTGGTGGTCGGCGAAGGCGCCGAGTTCTTCGACCCGCCGCGCGAGGTGGACGTCCGCGCCGGTGAGCTCTCGTGCGCCGGCCAGCTCGAGCTCACGCTCCACGACGTCGAGGCGGAGCTCGGCGCCAACAGCGGGAGCCGGCTCGAGGTGAAGGACGCGTGCGCCGAGCTCGCGCCGCGCCTGCGCGCCCTCGTCCGCGGGCCGGCGCTCGGCGCCGGACCGGGCGCGCGACCCGTCGACGCGCCCTCCCCGCGGCGATACGCGCTCGAGCTGCTCGCCGGGTTCCGGGGCGAATTCGCGTGGAACGGCTATCACTCGGACTACACCGGAGACCTCGGCTCCAGCTTCCGCGGGACCTACGTCCTCGGCCTGCGCGCACCGCTCGACACGCCGGGCAACCTCCTCGTCTCGGCATCCTTCGGCGAGGTCGATCGTCAGACCACGGGGCTGCTCTCGCGCACCTCGCGCGAGTACGCGCTCGGAGCCGGGTACGCGCCGTGGGGCTGGCTCGAGCTCCTCGCCGGCGGCGAATACCTCGAAGGTCGCCCGGGCTACGCGGGCGGGCTCTCCGCCTGGGCCTCGGCGCGCGCCGGCGCGTACGCCTTCGGCCTCGGGTTCCGCGCCCGCACGGGCGCGGGCGGACCCGACCTCGCGCTCACGCTCGACCTCTCTCCCCTCTACCTGATCGGGGGTCTCCTGTGAGAAGGGGCCTGCTCCTCGCCGCGGCGCTCCTCGCGTCCGGCTGCTTCCGCCTCACCGATCCCGTCTACGCCTTCAAGGGCCTGCGCGCGCCCGAGCCGGAGCAGCCCGGGGACTCCCTCGTGTTCGGGACGATCGCGCTGGAGGGGTTCTTCTCCGGCAGCGTCGACTCGATCGTCCTCCAGCGCGTGAGCCCTCGCCCGGGCGAGTTCACCGGCGTGACCGAGGAGTTCCTGTTCCGCGTCTTCCAGCGCCGGCCGATGAAGGACGGCAGCTTCGTCATGACGGTCGAGCCGGGGATGTACGAGATCGTCGCGCTCGCGGGCACGGTCTGGATGAGACCGCAGCGCATCCGCTTCGGCGAGCAGGCGCGGGTCGCGAGCCGCTTCACCGTCACGCGCCCGGGCGTCTACGACATCGGCGTCCTTCGCCTGCGGCCCAGCGGCGGCTGGGGCTCCTTCTACGAGGGGACGCACGAGCGCGGCGACGCGGACCCGCAGCACGCGGAGATCCTCCGCGGCGCCGTCGCCGGGACCGCCTGGGAGCGCTACCTCGTCGCGGACCGCCGATGAGCGGCCGCGTCGCGCTCTTGGCGGCGCTCGCGCTCGGCGGCTGCGCGAACGCCACCTGGCGGTCGCCGCGGGCCGGCGAGGCGCTGCGGAGCGGCGAGGTCGTCGTCGTCGGGTCCTTCACCGCCGTCCCCGGCTTCGACCAGTACGGCCCCGTCCCGACCAACGCCATCCTGGTCGGCGACCTGCGCGGGAACCTGCTCGCGTACTTCGCGTCCGACCTGTCGGAGCGGTGGGATCCCTCGCCCATGGGCAGCCCGCTCTCGCGCGCGGAGACCGCGCTCATCCCGATCCGCGGCCACTTCTTCGTGGTCGTGCCGGGGCCGGGTCCCATCTGGCTCCGCGGAGTCGTCCTCCCGACGGACACCGGCGCGCAGAAGTACGAGGCGCCGCTCCGCATCGAGGTCGCGCCGGGCGACCGCGTCGTCTACGTCGGCGAGCTGAAGCTCGTGCGCACCGGCGGGCGCCGCCTGCTCGTCCGCGAGGATCGCGCGACGGCGCGCAGGGCTGCGAGCGAGTCCGGCCTCGGGCACCTGCTCGACGTGCCGTGGACGACGCGCCTGGCGAGCCCGTGAGCGCGCCGCGAGGGTGCGCGGTCCCCTCACCTTTCCTGCCTGCCGAATCGTTGACACCCCGGAAAGGCGAACGCTAACCTCACCCCCGCTGCCGGTTCCCGGAGGTTTCATGCGCCGCTCGCTGGGGCTCGTCGCCCTCATCCTCGCCGCGCGCGCCGCGCCGGCGCTCGCCGATCCGCTCGACCTCGACCTCGAGAAGCTCGGCGCGCCGTCGACGGCGGTGTGGGACGAGATCGCGACGCGCCAGGGCCTCTCGATCGACTCGGCCGCGCTCGCCGCGAGCTCCCGGCAGCGCTTCGCGCTCATGTCGTCGCAGCTCGGGCTGGCGCTGTCGTCCTTCATCCTCGCGCCCGCCTCGACGACGGGGCAGCTCGGCTACGAGATCGACGTCGAGACCGCCTATGCGCCGGTGAGCTCGAAGGCGGTCGGGATCCAGGAGGCGGGGCTCAGCGCGGGAGCGTTCCCCGTGCGCAGCGCGCCGCCATCGTACCTGCTGCTGCCGGCGGTGCACGTCCGCAAGGCGCTGCCCATGAGCGTCGAGCTGGGCGGCCGCGCGATCTACCTGAACCAGTCGCAGCTCATGGCGGCGCAGGCCGAGGTGAAGTGGGCCATCAACGAGGCCTGGTGGTACCTGCCCGACTTCGCGGTGCGCGGCGCCCTCACGCACCTCTTCGGCCAGCGCGACCTCGACCTCAGCACCGCCGACCTCGACCTCATGGTCGGGCGCCGCTTCGGGGTGGGCGGCATCATGAACCTCACCCCGTACGCGGCGTTCCGGCTGACGTGGGTGGGCGCGCGGACCGACCGGATCGAGTTCGCGCCCAACCTGAGCGCGACCAACCAGGTCCCATTTCCCGACAACCGCGATCCCGGGCAGGTCCTCGCGACGCAGGCGGCCTTCCCCGACTTCAAGATGAGCAACCACCTCTTCCCGCGCTACACGGTCGGCCTCCGCCTCATCGCGGGGGCGGCGTCGCTCGCCGCCGAGGGCTGCTACTTCGCGGGGAAGACCTTCACCGGCGTGGCCGGCGACGACGCGAAGTACCCGGCGTTCGCGGTGCCGTCCACGATCTCGGCATCGGGGAAGCTCGGGCTCGAGTTTTAGCTCCCGAGCTCTGGAATCCTACAGCCCCGTCGCGCGCCGCACGGCCTCGCGCGCCGGCGCGGGCCGGTTCGAGATGATGGCGGCGGCGCCGAGCCCGCACAGGCGCTCCACCTCGCCGGGGTCGTCCACCGTCCAGACGTTCACCTCGAGCCCCCGCGCGGACCAGGCGCGGGCGCGCTCGGGCGTGACGAGCTGCCGGTCGGGATGGACCGCGCGCGGCCGGAGGAGCCGGGTGCCGACGACCTCGCGCGTGCGCCACCACTGGTCCGCCGCGAACAGGACGCCGGAGGCGACGCGCGGCGCGGCCAGGCGAAACGCCGCCAGCAAGGCGTAGTCGAACGACGAGACGATGCAGCGCTCCTCCGCGCGCGCCTCGCGCAGCGCCCGGTGCACCGCGAGCGCGAGCGCGAGGTCGGGCGCGCCCGTGGACTTGAGCTCCACGTTCACCGCAGCGCCGGGGAGCGCTTCCAGCACCTCGGCCAGGAGCGGGATGCGCTCGCCGCGGAAACGCTCGCCCTTCCACGCGCCGACGTCGAGCCGCCGCAGCTCGGCCAGCGTCGCGGACGCGATGCGCAAGGAGGCGCCGCCCGTCCGGCGCGTGTCGGCGTCGTGCTGGACGACGACCTCGCCGCTCCCGCAGCGCCACACGTCGAGCTCGACGCCGTCCGCTCCCTGCTCGATCGCCAGGCGGAAGGCCGCCAGCGTGTTCTCCGGAGCGTCGGCGCTCGCGCCGCGATGCCCCATGACGAGGGGACGGCCGCTCCTTCGGATGCGTCGGATGTCAGCGGGCATGGGTCGCTTGGCGGCAGAGCCGGCAGGGCGCTAGGATAGGCGCCATGGGACTCAGATTGCCGGAAGTCTTGATCATCTTGGTCGTGCTCGTGCTGGTGTTCGGCGCGAACAAGATTCCGCAGCTGGGCGACGCGCTCGGCAAGGGGATCCGGAACTTCAAGAAGGCGAGCAAGGACGAGGACGACTCGATCGACGTCACGCCGCCGGCGCAGCAGCCGCAGCAGGGTCAGCTCCCGCACGGCGCCTCGACCGGCACCCCCGCCTCGACCTCGGCCGAGAAGAAGGCGTAGCTCATCTCCCGTCCGCCGGCGGCGCGCCCGTGCCACCGGCCCTCCCCGCCACCAGCCGGCTCGCGAGCGCGCGCACCAGCGCGTGGAGCGATCCGTCCGCCGCGATCGCGTCGAGCTCGCGCGTGCCGAGGCGCGGCAGGAGCTTCGCGACCAGCTCCGGCTCCGCGAAGGGGTTCAGCGCGATCGCGCGCACCACCGCCTGCCGCGTCCGCCAGCGCCGGTCGTCGTGGAGGCAGCGCAGCGTCTCGGGGCGGCAGGGCCGCCGCGCCGCGATCCTCACGACGAGCTCCTCGGTGAGCCGCGGGTTCTTCAGGAGCTCGCGCACGACCACCGGCTCGCCCTCGGCGGCGAGCCGCGCCAGCAGATCGGGATCGCGATCCCCGCGCGCGAGCGCCTTCTTGTGGCCGAGCGTGAGGTGCCCGACCCCGGGGTCGGCGCGGTCGCGCGGCTCGCGGTAGGATCGCCGCGGCGGCGGCGCGACGAGGAGGCTCCGAACGGTCTCGTGGCCACCCGCGACCGCGGCCGCGTAGAGCGCGGCCAGCTGCTCGTAGACGAGCTCGGGCCCCGGCGTGAGGAGCGCTTCCCCGAGCGCGGCCGCGAGCGCGCGCTCACCCTCGCCGGCGAGGGCGACCGCGTCCGCGAGGAGCCGAGCGGCGCCGGCCGCGCCCTCGCCGGCGAGCGCTCGCGCCGCGGCGCGGGTCCGGATGGGCCCCTCCTCGAGCGCGGAGAGGCGACGCGCGAGCGCCCGGGCGCGCGAGAGGACGAGGGCGGCCTCTTTCACGAAGGGTCCTACCGCGCCGCGCCCGAGGCGGGCTCCGTCGAGATGCGCAGCCGCGCGCCGCGCGTCTCGGGCGCGGGCGGCGGGAAGAGCACGAGGAAGGGCGTCCGAGCCCCCGGCGCGAGCGACATCGCGGCCCGGCGGTCGAGCGCGCGGCGCAGCGAAGCGGCCGGACCGTCCTCGCCGGCGCCGAACACCTCCTCGGGCGTGGCGGTGGCGCCCGCGAGCCCCTCGGCCGCCGCGACCGTGCGCCCCGCCGCGACGACCTCGACGCGTACGCGCACCGGTCCGGCGACGGCCGCGCGGGCGGCGACCTGCCCGCGCACGACGAGGACGGGCGACCCGGCGGCCGTGTCGTACAGGCCGGCCGTCACGCCCGCGGCCTCGGTGAGCGGCGCCGGGGCGGCGTACGCGAGCGCGCCGGCGACGCGCGCGCCGAGCCCACCGCGCCAGGCGAGGAAGAGCCCCGCGGCAGCGGCGAGGAGCAGCGCGAGCGAGAGCGAGTTCGCGAGCGCGCTCACGATGCGGCGGTCGCGGGGGGACGCCCGCCGAGCCGACCCGTGGACCGCCGCCGCGGCCAGCGCGGGCGGCCGCCGCTCGGCGGGCGCCGCCACGGGAGGCGACGGCGCGGGCACGTCGAAGGTCGCCGCGGACGCCACCTCCGCCGCGGTGCGGGGGACCTCGACGAGACCGGTCGTCCCGTCGAGCCCGGGGCCGAGCATCGCGTCGTCTTGCGCGCCGCCGTCGCCGCCGTCGTCGAGGCTCGCCGCGGACCGGGGCGCCCGTCGCGCGGGCTCGCGCTCCTCGAGGGAGAGGGAGGCGGGGCCGGAGCGAGCCTCCTCGGGAGCGCCGAGCAGCTTCGCCAGGTCCGCGGTCGCGCGCTGGACTCGCGCGGACGCGCCCGATGAGCTCCCGGCGGCGGGCTCGGCGCTCGCGACGCCGAACGGGGCCAGCCCGAGGTCCAGGCCGAACGGGTCGTCCTGGCCCGCCGGGACGGCGAGCTCGGCCGTGAAGGGATCCGGCGGCGGCGACAGCGCCGAGCGCGGCGCCGGCCTTCCCTCGAGCGCGAACGGGTCCGCGGGAGCGGGCGCGGCGGGCCGAGACGCGAACGGATCGGCGGGAAGCGCTGCGGGGATGGGTGCGGTCGCCCGGACGCCCGGCCTTCGCGCGGGGAGCGGCGGCGGCGCCGCCCGTGGCATCGGGGCGGGCGGGGGCGGCGCAGCTCCACCCTCGGGCACGACGACGAAGACCGCCGCGCACCTGCTGCAGCGGATGCGGGCCCCGTTGGGTCCGACCTTGTCCGGAGACACCCGGAAGCGGGTCTGGCAGGAGGAGCAGGTGACGATCATCGACGCGCCGCTGGCGGCGAGGAGCGTACACCGGTATGTCCTTGACACCAAGCGAGGCCCGCACGGACAATGACGCCCTCATCTGCGCATCCTCCTCCGGAGGATTCCCCTATGGCCGAAGAGCAAATGCCTGGCGCCGAGCCGGAAGGCACGGCGGACGCGCGCGAGCCGAAGATCATCAAGCGCTACACGAACCGTAAACTCTACGACACGGTGGAGTCGCGGTACGTCACGCTGGACGAGATCGCCGAGATGGTGAAGGCGGGGACGGAGGTCAGGATCCTCGACAACCGCTCCAAGGAAGACCTCACCAGCGTGACCCTGGCGCAGATCATCTTCGAGGAGGAGAAGAAGACCTCCAAGATGAGCCTCCGCACGCTCAAGGACCTCATCCGCCACGGCGGAGAGCGCGCGGCCCAGATCGTCGAGGACACCCAGGCCGAGCTGCGCGGGCGCGTGGAGGCGGTACGTCAGGCCGCCGAGCAGCGCGTCCAGACCCTGATCAAGACGGGCCAGCAGACGAGCGACAAGGCGAAGGAGATGGTCGCCGCCTCGCAGGAGGCCGTGGCGCAGTTCCAGCGCCGCGTGGACGAGCGCGTGCGCACCGCCCTCGAGGGCATGAGCACGCTCTCCGACCTGCGGCGCGACATCGTGCAGCTGTCCGACCGGATCGCGGAGCTCGAGCGGAAGCTGCAGGACCTCGACAAGAAGTAGCGCGCCGGTCAGCCCTGCGCGGCGGCGGGCGCGGCCTCGGCCGCGGGCGCGCGCTCGAACAGCTCGGTCGCGAGCGCGGCGAGGGCGCGCGCCCCGCTCGACGCCGGCGCGTACTCGAACACCGTGAGGCCGTGGCTCTGGGCCTCGTCCACCTTCACCGACCAGCCCAGCACGGTCCGGGCGAGCGCGTCCGGGAAGCGCTCGCGGAGCTTCGCCAGGATCTCGTCCGCGAGCTGCGTCTTCCGGTAGAGCGCGGGGACGATGAGCGTGACCGCCGGCGCCTCGCCGCGCTCGGCGCGCAGCCGTGCGAGGCTCTCCATGATCTCGGCGCACCCGTCGAGCGCGAGGTAGGTGAGGGCGACCGGCAGCACGATCTCGGTCGCGGCGCGGAGCACGTTCTCGGTCACGAGCGAGATCGACGGCGGCGCGTCGAACAGGACCATGTCCCACCGGTCCGGCGGGAGCGCCGCGACGAGCTCCCGCAGCTTCTCGGTCCGGTCGGGGTGGGCGGCGACGTCCACCGGGAACGACGCGAGGTCCTTGTTGGCGGGGAGCAGGTCGAGGCGCGGCACGGCCGTCGCGCGCGCCACGGCGTCGAGCGGGGCCGTCCCGAGGAGGAGGTCCTTCACGGTCGGCGAGAGCCGGCGCACGTCCACGCCGAGCGACTTGCCGGCGTGACCCTGCGTGTCGAGGTCGGCGATGAGGACGCGCTGGCCGTGGCGCCTGGCGAGCCAGGCGCCGACGTTCACGCACAGCGTCGTCTTGCAGGTGCCGCCCTTCTCGTTGATGAAGGCGATCCGTCGCATGGTCGCGCCCGCCGTGCGCGTCACGGCCGGCCGGGTGCGGTGCTATCCAACGTGGCCGTTCTTGGGGCCGCGGCCGTCCTTCGCCTCGCCGTCGCCGACGCGCGCCGTCAGCCCGTCGAGGAGCGTCTCGAGCTCGGAGAGCTTGCGCCGCAGCTCCTCCACGTCCTCGGTGGTGGGCAGGTTCACGGCCTGCATGGCGGTCTTCACGCCGCGGTCGAGCGTGGTCTTCGCGTTGAGCGCGGAGGCGACCACCGTCTGCACGCCGTGCATGACGCGCTCGTTCGAGAGGAGCTGGGTCACGAGCTTGCCCATGCGCTCCTCGCCGGCCGACAGCGCGCGCTTCACCATCGGATTCTTCAGGAGATCGTCGATCATCATGAGTGGACTTCTCGCCCCGTGGTCGCTAGCTTGTCAAGCGCCGTGCCAGGGCCCGCCCTTCTCGACCGCCGCCTGCTCGTCGTCACGGGGAAAGGCGGGGTCGGGAAGTCCACGATCTCGGCCGCCCTGGCGCTCCTCGCCGCCGAGCGCGGGAAGCGCGTCCTCGTCTGCGAGGTGAACGCGCAGGAGCGCGTCGCGCCGCTCCTCGGCGCCCCCGCGTCCGGCAGCGAGATCCGCGAGGCGCTGCCAGGGCTCTTCACCGTGAACGTGCTCCCCCGCGACGCCATGCGGGAGTACGGCCTCATGACGCTCAAGTTCAAGACCATCTACGACGCCGTCTTCGAGAACCGCGTCGTGCGCTACTTCCTCAAGGCGATCCCGTCGCTCGCCGAGCTCGTCATGCTGGGCAAGGTCCTGTACGAGGTGCGCGTCGAGGAGCGCGGGCGGCCGCGCTGGGACCTCGTCGTGCTCGACGCGCCGGCGACGGGCCACGCGGTGCAGCTCCTGCGCGTCCCGGCCGCGATCCTCGACACGGTCCCGCCCGGCCCGCTCCGGCGCGACGCCGAGTGGATGCACGCGCTCCTCGTCGACCCCGCCGTCACGGCGCTCTCGATCGTCACGCTGCCGGAGGAGATGCCCGTCAACGAGGCGATCGAGCTCGACGCGGCCGTGCGCGGCGTCCTCGGCATGCCGCGCGGCGCGCTCGTCGTGAACGCGATGCCGGACGACCGCTTCTCCGGCCCGGAGCGCGCCCTCCTGCGCGAGCTCGCCGACGCGCCGCCGCCGCTCGGCCCGGCGGCGCAGGCCGGCCGCCTGCAGGCGGTGCGGGCGGAGCAGGCCAGCCGCTACCTGGCGCGCGCTCGCGCCGCGCTCGACCTGCCCACCCTGCTCGTGCCGCTCCTCGTCCGGGAGCGGTGGGACCGCGGCGCCGTCGAGGCGGTCGCGGCCGCGATCGCCGAGGGCGCCTGAGTTGGGCGCCCTCGTCGAGAGCCTGCGCGGGAAGCGCATCGCGGTCTGCGTCGGGTCGGGCGGCGTGGGCAAGACGACGCTCGCCGCCGCGGTCGCGCTGCAGCGCGCGCTCGCGGGCGGGCGCGTCCTCGTCTGCACCATCGACCCGGCGCGCCGGCTGGCGAGCTCGCTCGGCCTCGAGACGCTCGGCAACATCGAGGCGCACGTGCCGGCCCACAAGTTCCACGAGGCGGGGCTCGAGCCGAAGGGCGAGCTCTTCGCGATGATGCTCGACGTGAAGCGCACCTGGGACGACCTCGTCGCCCGGCACTCGCCCGACCGCGCCCGCCAGGAGCGCATCTACAAGAACCGCATCTACCAGCAGCTCTCGAGCGCCCTCGCCGGCTCGCAGGAGTACATGGCGATGGAGAAGCTGTACGAGCTCGCGACCGAGCGCGACTACGACCTCATCGTGCTCGACACGCCGCCGACGGCGCACGCGCTCGACTTCCTGGAGGCCCCCGACCGCATCCTCGACTTCCTCGGCAACGACACGGCGCGCGCGCTCCTCGCCCCCGCGGTGTCGGCGGGCAAGGTGGGGCTGCGGCTCTTCCGCCTGGGCGGGACGTACGTGGCGAAGACGCTCGCGCGCTTCACCGGCGTGGAGGTGCTCGCGGACCTGGCGGAGTTCATGGGCGGGTTCCAGGGGATGTACGAGGGCTTCAAGAACCGCGCCGCCGCGGTGCGCGCGCTCTTCGCGGAGCCCTCGGTCGGCTTCGTCCTCGTCTCCAGCGCGAGCCCGCGGTCGGTGGACGAGGCCCTCTACTTCCACGAGCGTCTTCACGCCGAGTCCATGCCGATCGCGGGTGTCGTCGCGAACCGGGTCACGCCGGCGCTCTGGCCCGGCGGCGGCGCCCTCCCCCAGGCCGGCGAGCTCGCGGCGGCGCTCGGCCAGCGCGGCGTGGCCGGCCCCCCGCTCGCGGCGAGGCTCGCGCGAACCCTCGACGAGCACGAGATGCTGGCCCGGATCGACGCGCGCGAGGTGGAGCGCCTCTTCGAGGCGACGCCCGGGCCGCACGTCGTCCTGCCGCGCCTCGAGACGGACGTGCACGACCTGGCGGGGCTGGCGCGGCTGGCGGCGGCGCTGTGATCGCTCGACCCGACCCGGCGCCATTCCATCGCGCGGCGACCCTGGCTCGGGACGGGGCAGGTTGGCCCGCCGCGCCCCGCCGACCTATCATGTCCCCGATGCGCTCCGTCCGCCTCGACGTCACGACCCGCGCGCGGTGCGAGCTCCGCGAGATCACCGAGCCGGTGCGCGCGGCGGTGCGCCAGGCGGGGCTGCGGGAGGGCGCCGTCCTCGTCTACAGCCCCCACACCACGGCCGGCGTCACCATCCAGGAGAACGCCGACCCGGACGTGCGGCGCGACCTCCTCCTCGCCCTCGAGAACGCGGTCCCGGACTCGCCGCCCGGCGACCGCTGGCTGCACGGAGAGGGAAACACCCCCGCCCACGTGAAGACGGCGCTCCTCGGGGCCTCGCAGCTCGTCCCGGTGGAGGACGGCGAGCTCCAGCTCGGGACGTGGCAGGGCGTCTACCTGTGCGAGCTCGACGGCCCGCGCACGCGCCACGTCGTGCTCCGCTTCCTCGCCGATCACGCCTCGTGAGCTCCGTCCCGCGCCTGCGCCGGCTCGCGCCGGCCCTGCTCGCCGTCGCCGCGCTCGGCTGCGCGACCGGGCGCGGCGCGCGCATGGCGGCGCCACCGGCCCAAGAGATCGCGTTCCACGAGCCGACCGTCATCGAGCCCCGGCCCGAGGATGCCGATCTCGCGACGCGCAACGACGAGGAGCTCTTCGCGATCGGCACGGCCGCGTACCAGGCCGGCGAGCACGCGCGGGCGGCGGCCTCGTTCGGACGCCTCGCCGACGAGTTCCCTGCCTCGAGGCGCGTCCCCGCGGCGCTCTACGACGCCGGCCTCGCGTGGCGGCAGCTCGATCGCTGGGACCTCGCGCTCGAGCGCTTCAGGCAGCTCGCGGAGGGCTACACGGGCCCCGACGCGAACGAGGCGAGCTTCTTCGTGGCCGAGGCGCTCTACCGCCTCGGCCGCCATCCGGAGGCCCGCGCCTTGCTCGACCGGCTCGCGGCGCGCACCGATCTCGAGCCGGCGCAGCACGTCCGCGCGCTCACCCAGCGCGGCGTCGTCGAGCTCGAGGACGGCGAGCCCCAGATCGCGGAGCGCTCGCTCCAGCTCGCGATCTCGGCCTGGCAGGCCGCGGAACAGCGCGAGCGCCTCGAGGACGCCTACCCGGCGAAGGCGCGCTTCTACCTAGGCGAGGTCTACCGCTCCTACTTCGAGGCGCTGAGGCTCGACCCCTCCTCCACCGGCGAGGACGCGCTCGGGAAGCAGCTCGAGGAGAAGGCGCAGCTCCTGCTCGCGGCGCAGAACCACTACCTCCGCGCGGTTCGCGCCGGCGACGCCGCGTGGGCGGTGGCGGCCGGCGCGCGCGTCGGCGAGCTGTACGACGCGCTCTACAGGCAGCTCGTCGAGGCGCCGCTCCCGGCCGCCCTCGACGAGGAGCACGCGCGCGTCTACCGCGACGAGCTGCGCGGCAGGGTGCGCGTGCTCGTCACGAAGGCGATCGTCGCGTACGAGGAGACGCTCTCGGCGGCGCGTCGCGCCGGCGTCGACAACGCCTTCGTGCCGCGCACCGAGGAGGCCCTCGCGCGCATGCGGCGCATCCTCGCCGACGACGACGCCCGCAGCGCGGCCGAGCCAGGGCCCGGCTCCGGCGGATAGCGGGAGCGTCGCGTCACCGGACCACCTCCGGCGGGAAGAATTCCACGTCGACGCCGGAGGAGAACTGCACCAGCGGCGGCTCGGCAGCGGCGGCGAGCCGCACGCCGCTCGTCAGCGTCTCTTCCAGCCGCTCGACGCTCGCGTCCTGCAGCACCCAGGGCCGATGGCGCACCCGGACCCGCAGCAGCCTTCCCGCATGCGTCGAGTAGAGCGGGGCCCTTCCGGCGGCGCAGCTCCGCGAAATCATTGTCCGTTCGATCCTGGCGGTTGACACACCGCGGCATCGTCGCTAGCTTCCGCCGCGTTCCGGGACGTCCGAGCGTCGCGCGCGCTCCGCAGGGCTCTTCCGCCCGCGGCCGCCGGCCGCCGCGTTCCGCCGCGGCGCCTCTCCACGCTGGTGGACCAGGGCGCCGCCGCGCGGGTGTCACCCGCGCTCCACCCCGCCGACCGGAGGACGAGACGTGACCATGGTACCGACGAGCCGCCGTTCGTTCAGGAAGGGCGCCCCCGCCGCGCTGCGGGGGGTGGAGGAGCACGTGCGCATGGGCGTGAAGGAAGCCGGCGCGGCGCTGGAGAGCGGAGCCGCGCGCTGGTTCAACAGGATCGTGGACGTCATCGTGAGGCTGCTCATGCCGCTCGCCATCGTGGCGCTCATGCTCGGCATCGCGCGCGTCTTCCTCGACCTCGGTGCCGTGTACAGGAGCCCCAGCATCGCGGCGGGGTTCGACCTGCTCGTCACGGACATCCTCTCGATGTTCGTCGTCATCGAGCTCTTGAAGAGCATCGTCGAGTACTTCGAGGTGCACCGGATCAAGATCACCTTCATCCTCGACGCCGCCGTCGTCTTCGTGCTGCGCGAGGTGATGATCGGCCTCTACCGGCACGGCCTCTCCGCGGCCGAGATCGCGGCGCTCGCGGCGCTCCTGCTCGTGCTCGGCGCGTTTCGCATCGCCGCGGTGCTGTTCTCGCCGGAGCGGCGAGGCCAGGCGGCGCTCGGCGGTGAATCGGCGGGAGGTGACGCATGGTGAAGCGCCTCGACGACGCCGTGCGGGCGATCGAGGCGCGCCTCCGCTCCTTCGCGGCGCTGCGCCTGCGCGTGCGGCTCGCGCGTTACCAGAACGCGCTGCTGGCGGCGGTGATCGGGCTCGGGATCCTGCTCATGATCATCCACTGGGCCGGATCCCCGCCGGCGCGGGCGCCGCACGCGGCGGCGGCCCCGGCGGAAGCCGCGGCACATCGCACGGTGCCTCAGCCCTGAGGCCGACCTCGACCTCGACCTCGACCTCGACCTCGACCTCGACCTCGACCTCGACCTC
>DASWDS010000507.1:0-4499 GCA_036395165.1 Anaeromyxobacteraceae bacterium
GAGCCGGAGGTCACGACCGACTACGACGTGAACCTCATCGGCGAATACAACATCGCCGGCGACCTGTGGGGGATGCTGCCGCTGTTCGAGCGGCTCGGGATCCGGATCCTCTCCTGTGTCTCCGGCGACGCGCGCTTCGACGACCTGCGCCACGCGCACCGCGCGAAGCTCAACGTCATCATCTGCTCGAAGAGCCTCACGAACCTCGCGCGGAAGATGAAGAAGCGCTGGGGGATCCCGTACCTCGAGGAGTCGTTCTACGGGATGACCGACACCGCGAAGGCGCTCCGCGACATCGCGCTCGCGCTGGACCTCGCGAACGGCGGCCCCGCCGACCGCACCCTGCGCGACCGGGTCGAGGCCCTCGTCCGCGACGAGGAGGCGCGCTGCCGCGCCCGCATCGCCCCGCATCGCGCGCGGCTCGAGGGGAAGCGCGCGGTCCTCTTCACCGGGGGCGTGAAGACCTGGTCGATGGTGAACGCGCTCCGCGAGCTGGGCGTCGAGATCCTCGCCGCGGGCACACAGAACTCCACGCTCGAGGACTTCCACCGGATGAAGGCGCTCATGCACCGGGACGCCCGCATCATCGAGGACACCTCGACCGCGGGGCTGCTCGCGGTCATGCGCGAGAAGCTCCCCGACCTGATCGTCGCGGGCGGCAAGACGAAGTTCCTCGCGCTCAAGACTCGGACGCCCTTCCTCGACATCAACCACGGCCGCGCCCACCCCTACGCCGGGTACGAGGGGATGGTCACCTTCGCGCGGCAGCTCGACCTCACGGTCAACAACCCGATCTGGCCTGCGCTGAACGCGGAAGCGCCCTGGGACCTCTCCCCGGAGGCGAAGGCGAGCGCGCGCGCCGCCGCCGCGGGCCACGCCCAGACCTTCCTGGCCGAGGACCTGGCCCGGTCGCGCGTCGCGGTCCCGGCCAAGGCGGCGACGGTGAACCCCCAGAAGAACTCGCCAGCGCTCGGCGCCACGCTCGCGTACCTCGGCGTCGACGGGATGCTCGCGCTCCTCCACGGCGCGCAGGGGTGCTCCACCTTCATCCGGCTGCAGCTCTCGCGGCACTTCAAGGAGTCGATCGCGCTCAACTCGACCGCGATGAGCGAGGACGCCGCCATCTTCGGCGGCTGGGAGAACCTCAAGGCGGGGGTGAAGCGCGTCATCGAGAAGTTCCGGCCCGCCGTGGTGGGCGTCATGACCTCCGGTCTCACCGAGACGATGGGCGACGACGTGCGCAGCGCGATCGTCCACTTCTGCAAGGAGAACCCGGCGCTGGCGGCGACGCCGGTCGTCTGGGCCGCGACGCCCGACTACTGCGGCTCGCTGCAGGAGGGGTACGCGGCGGCGGTCGAGGCCATCGTCGGCACGCTCGCCGAGGGCGGAGCGACGGTGCCCGGCCAGGTGAACCTGCTCCCCGGGTCTCACCTCACGCCGGCCGACGTCGAGGAGGTGAAGGGCCTCATCGAGTCCTTCGGGCTCACCGTGCTGACCATCCCCGACATCGCGAACGCGCTCGACGGGCACATCGACGAGGAGGTCTCGCCCCTCTCCACCGGCGGCATCCCGGTCGAGGACGTCCGCCGCGCGGGGCGCAGCGCCGCGACGATCTACGTCGGGGACTCGCTGGCGCGGGCCGCGCGCTCCCTGGAGGAGTCCTTCGGCATCCCGGCGTACGGCTTCGGCTCGCTGACCGGGCTGGCCGAGGTCGACCGGCTCATGTCGACGCTCGAGACGCTCTCCGGGCGCGCCGTCCCGGCCGAGCACCGCCGCTGGCGGAGCCGCCTCGCCGACGCGATGGTGGACAGCCACTACCAGTTCGGCGGCAAGAAGGTCGCCCTCGCGCTCGAGGCGGACCATCTGAAGTCGCTGACGCGCTTCCTCGCGGGGATGGGGTGCACGATCCAGGCGGCCATCGCGGCCACGCGGACGCGCGGGCTCGACGGCCTGCCGTGCGAGAACGTCCTGGTGGGCGACCTCGAGGACCTCGAGGCCGCGGCGAAGGGAGCCGACCTCCTGGTCGCGAACTCGAACGGGCGCCAGGCGGCGGCCCGCCTCGGCCTGAAGGCGCACCTGCGCGCGGGCCTGCCCGTCTTCGACCGCCTCGGCGCGCACCAGAAGCTCTGGGTGGGCTACCGCGGGACCCTGAACCTCGTCTTCGAGGTGGCGAACCTGTTCCAGGCGACCGCCTCGGAGGCGCAGAAGCTGGCGCACAACTGAAGGAGCACGCGATGAGGGTGGCATTCACGAGCAGCGACGGCGCGAAGATCGACCTGCACTTCGGGCAGACCTCGCGCTTTCACGTGTGGGAGGTCGGCCCCGCGGAGGCGCGCTTCGTCGAGACGTTGAGCGCGGTCACGACCGGTGACGAGGAGGACCGGACGAGCGCGCGCGCCAGCGCCGTCGCGGGCTGCGCCATCGTCTGCACGGTCCAGATCGGCGGGCCGGCCGCGGCGAAGCTGGCCGCGGTGCGGGTCCACCCGATGAAGACCGGCGGCGAGTCGCCGATCGCGGAGATGGTCGAGAAGCTGCAGGCGGTGCTGCGCGGGAGCCCCCCGCCCTGGCTGCGCAAGGCGATGGCGCGGACGGACGAGACGATGAACCTCGCGGACGATCGCGTCCGCTGAACCCGAGGAGGATGACGTGGCGCACATCACAGGTCTCACACGCGGCAAGCGGGAGTGGACGCCGCGCTTCGTGAAGTCGATCGACCCCGAGCTCTGCATCGGCTGCGGGCGCTGCATCAAGATCTGCGCGCACGGCGTGCTCGCGCCGGCCGAGGTGGACGAGGAGGAGTCGGCGAAGATGTTCGCCACCGTCTCCACCCCGGACGACTGCATCGGGTGCGAGGCGTGCGGGCGCACGTGCAAGAAGGAAGCGTTCGCGTTCGAGCCCTTGGCCGCTTGATGCGCGGCGGGACGCGGTACGACGAGGTGGCGGACGGGCCGGTGCGCACGCTCGAGCAGCTCGCGCACCTCTCCCGTGCCGAGGACTTCTTCCGCTTCTTCGGGCTCGAGTACGACCCGCGCGTGCTCGCCGTCCACCGGCTGCACGTCCTCAAGCGGTTCGGCATGGACGTGGCCGAGATCGAGGAGCGCCGCCCGCTTCCGGACGAGCAGGAGCGGCTCCGTCTCTACGGCGAGGCGCTGCGGCGCGCCCACGCGCTCTTCGCCGGCTCGAGCGCGCGCGAGCAGCGGGTGTTCAAGGTGCTGCAGGGCGGGCTGTGCCAGCTCGGGACCGTCCGGCGCCCGGGATGATGCGGGCGTGACGGCCGACCTCTCGATCCGGCGCGCCACCTCCAGCGACCTGGACGCGCTGGTTCGCCTCCTCGGGGTGCTCTTCTCCATCGAGGCCGATTTCGCGCCGGACGTCGAGCGGCAGCGGCGCGGCCTCGCGATGCTGCTCGCCACGCCGGAGCGGGCGGCCGTGCTCGTCGCCGAGCGCGCCGGCGCCGTGGCCGGGATGGTGACGGCGCAGCTCGTCGTCTCCACCGCGGAGGGCGGGCCGTCCGCGCTCGTGGAGGACATGGTGGTCGAGGCGAGCGAGCGGCGCCATGGCGTGGGCCGGGCCCTCCTCGCGGCCGCCGAGGCGTGGGCGGCCGAGCGCGGCGCGACGCGGCTGCAGCTCCTCGCCGATCGCGAGAACGCCCCGGCGCTGCGCTTCTACGAGCGGCTCGGATGGCGCTGGACGCAGCTCGTCTGCCTGAGGCTGGGCGGGAGCTGATCGGGCTGCGCCGCAGCGGAGCTGGCCTGGGCATCGAGCGGAGTGCACGACGACGGAGCGCAGTGACCGGTTCACTCTGATGCGCCGGCGTCCCTACTGCCGCTGGCGAAAGTAAATCTACCCGATTGGGGCTTGCGGCGGAACTGCGCCATGTGCGCGCGCCCGAACGTTTGCTCCGCGTGAAGGTTGTTGTGCGCGTTGCACAACAGGCGAATGTTCTCGACGGTCGAGGGGCCGCCGAGCGCCGCCGGGTGGATGTGGTCCAGCTCGAGCCTCCACTTGCTCCCGCAGCGCCGGCCGTCCGCGCCGATCCACGCGCAGGAACCCTCGTCGCGCCTCCAGACCTGCCGCCGAACCTCGGCCGCGATCGGCGCGCGGACCTTGGCAGGCTTCCCGATGGCGGTCGGGCGATCCGCGGGCGACTTCCTCGTCCGCTCGTGGGCGGGCTCGACGGCGCCATTCCGCTTGCCATGCCGCTCGATGGCGCAGCGAACCGCCACGCGCAGCACGGCTGCCAGATCGCCATTCGGCACTTTGTGGGAGAGGAGCTCGGTGAGCTGGTCGATGTCGTGCTTGAGGGCAGCGTCGATCGTGACTCGGAGCGAGTAGGTGTCCGCCGCCACCGGGCGGACGGTGGGCCGGTTCTCGGCGCGCGGCGGAGCGAAAGGGACGGCCACGGCGCCAGGAGCATCGCCCGTGGCCGCCGCGCCGGCGAGCTCGACCTCGGGCGAGCTCGACCTCGGGCGGGCGCGGCGCGAGCGGCAGCGCCGCTG
>DASWDS010000508.1:0-2666 GCA_036395165.1 Anaeromyxobacteraceae bacterium
CGCCACGAGCCCGTGGAACTGCTGCATCGGCGCGCAGAACGGGACGTTGGCCTCCTCGATGCCACGCTTCAGCGCCTTGCGGTCGGCGCCCATGGCGACCTGCACGTCGAGGCCGAGCGCGTGCACGAAGCTCGCAAAGAAGGGGAAGAGGCCCTTCAGCTGGAACTCGTCCGTCATGGCGACCACGGGCCGGCCACGCCGCGCGCCGACGCGCTCCACGAGCCGCGCCACGAGCTCCTCCCGCTCGCGGAACGGATCGGGCGCGAGGTCGGGGAGCTTCTTCCGGCGCGTGCCCTGGTCCCACAGCGAGCAGCCGCCGCCCCACGTGAAGCGCTGCTTCTCGCCCGCGACGACGGTGGTCAGCCGGTCGATGCGGCACTTGTTCCCGGCGCCGCCGCAGCCCTGGGTCGCGCTGCAGACGAACTGGTCCTTCTTCTCGACCTGCGCGCCGAGGAAGCGGCGGCCGTCCGCCGGCGCGAGCGCGGCGAGCGGGAGGTCCTCAACCGCGAGGAGCGCGATGCCGATGGCGCCCATGAGCCCGGGCTTCGGCGGGACGATCACCTCGGCGCCGGTCTGGCGCGCCACCGCGGCGGCGAGGGCGTCCGAGGCGAAGGGCATGCCCTGGCAGAACACGACCTGGCCGACCGAGCGGCTCCCCTTGACGCGGTTCAGGTAGTTCGCGATGACGGAGTCGTAGATCCCCGCCACGATGCGGTCGCGCGCGACGCCCGAGGCGAGCGCCTCGTCGATGATCTCCGCCATGAAGACGGAGCAGTGCTGGCCGAGCGCGACGCCGCCCTCGGCGGAGAGCGCCTCGGCGCCGAGCTGCACGACGCTCTCGATGCCCTGGAACCGCTTCCCCTGCTCCTCGATGAAGGAGCCCGTCCCGGCGCTGCACGCCTCGTTCATGGCGGCGTCCACGACGCGCCCCTCGGAGAGGCGGATGTACTTCGCGTCCTGCCCGCCGATCTCGAAGATGGTGTCGACGCGCGGGTCGAGCGAGAGGGCGCCCGTCGCGTGCGCGGCGATCTCGTTGAGGACGTAGACCGCCTCCTTGCCGTAGCAGGTGGCGAGGAGCGAGCCGACGATCTCGCGGCCGGAGCCGGTCGCGCCGAAGCCGCGCACGCGGTGGAGCGCCGCCGGCGAGGCGAGGAGCTGGCGCATGAGCTCCTGCGCCGCCGAGACGGGCGAGCCGTTGGTGCGGAGGTACGCCTCCCAGAGCGGCTGGCGCGTCTCCGCGTCGAGCACGACCGCCTTCGAGCCGGTCGAGCCGATGTCGAACCCGAGGACGACATCCCTCGCGCCTTCCACCTCGATCGTGGGCGGCGCCTCCATCCGCCTCACGCGCGCCAGGGCCGACGAGAGCGAGGGCAGCTTCTCGAGGGTCGTCTCGAGCGACCGGAGGATGAGCTCGGCGAGCGCCGGCACCCGCGACCCGGCGTGGTCGGTCGCGGCCAGCGCGCACCCGATCGCCTCGAGGTAGAGCCCATCCTCCGGCGCGGTCGCGACGAGCTCCATCCCGTGGCGCGCGAGGAAGGCGCGGAAGTGCTCGCGCACGCGCGCCGCGCGGGCGACGCCGCCCGAGAGGAACACCCGCGGCGGCGAGAGCCGCGGCTTCACGAGCACCTCGACGTTCTCGCAGATGGCGTCGATGAGGCCCGCGAGGATTCGGTCCTTCCCCTCGCCCTTGTTGGCCAGGTGAGTCATGTCCGTCTTGAGGATGACGGGGCAGCGGCCGGAGAGCGGCGCGGGCTGCGCGACGCCCGCCGCGAGGAGGGCTGCCTCCTCCACCCCGAGGTCGAAGCGCTCGACGAGCTGCCGCAGGAAGTTGCCGGTGCCCTGCGCGCAGCGGGAGTTCTCGCGAAAGACCTCCTGCCCCTCGCCGCGCAGCTCGAGCACCGAGAACCCGTGGCTCCCGATCGACACGAGCGTCGCCGGCTCGTCTCCGTGCAGGAACCGGTGGGCCGCCGCGAGCGCCTGCTTGAGCGGGATGCGCGAGAGCTGCACCTGCCGTCCGAGCCGCCCCGTGACTGCCGCCCCGGCGACGCCGTCCCAGTCCCATTCGCGCAGGATCTCGACGAGGCGTGGCCCCGGCTCCTTGTGGTGCTCGGCGAGGGCACGGCGCGCGACCTTCACGATCGCGCCCTCGCGGACGAGCTCCACCACCTTCAGCGTCTCGGCGCCCATGTCGATGCCGATGAAACGAGCCATGAGTCTCTCCCCTTCGCCTTGCCATCGTCGCCGCCGAGAGCCAGACGGTCTGGCCGACCCGCGCCGCTCGGGCCGCACGCGGGCTCGCGGCGGCGCTTCCCGGGAGCAGCGCGCCCAGACGCCGCATCAGCCGATCGAGCGGTCCGATGGTTGTTGGCACTCCTACCACAGCGGACATTCCGCTGGGAGCGCCACCACGCCGGCGGCGCCGCCGGGCCGCAACCTTTGCGCGCGGCGGTGGCTACGCTGAATGGGGGTGGCCCGCGCAGTGTCGCGCGACCACCTCGATGAGCTCGTCGATGTGGAGCGGCTTCTCGAGCCAGCCCGCGACGCGGAGCGGCCGCACGCGCTCCGCCAGATCGGTGGCCGCGGAGACGACGACGACGGGGATGTTCGCGAGCCCGGCGTCCTCGAGCTGCCGGTGCCGGAACTCGACGCCGTCCATCACCGGCATG
>DASWDS010000509.1:0-6814 GCA_036395165.1 Anaeromyxobacteraceae bacterium
GGGACTTCGGCCGCACGCTCGGGCAGGTGCGGGCCGCGCGCGCGTCGGAGTCGGCCGCCCGGGCCGACCTCGTCGTCGCGCGGCTCGACGTGGACGTCCAGGTGAAGACCGCTTACCTGGGCGCGCTCGCCGCGGAGGCGCTCGTGCAGGTCGCGGACGACGCCATCGCGCAGATGCAGAAGCACCTCGACTTCGCGCAGGCGTCGCTCGACGTCGGGCGCCGCACGCGCTTCGACGTGACCCGTGCGCTCGTGGACCTCACGAACGCCCGCATCACCAAGATCCAGGCCGAGAACGGCGTCGCCACCGCCCGCGCCTCGCTCTCGAGCGCCATCGGCGAGCCGGTGGCGGATGCGCGGCTCGTGGTCCCCGCGTCCCAGGACGCCGCCGATCCGCGGCCCGAGGCGGCCGTGGAGCGCGCCCTCGCGGCGCGCCCCGAGATCGCCGCGCTCGACCGGCGCATCCGGGCCGCCGAGGAAGGGGTCGCCTCGGCGAGGTCGGCCTGGCTCCCGGTGCTGGTCGCGTCGGGCCAGTACCGCTTCGGTGGCTCCGACTTCCCCCTCGTCCGCAACTGGAACGTCGGCGCGACGCTCGCGTGGCCCTTCCTCGCGGGCGGCGCGGACGAGGCGCGCCTCTCGGAGCAGCACGCCGCGCTGGAGCAGGCGCGGGCCGCCCGGGACATCGAGGTCCTCCAGGTCCGCGCGGACGTCGAGCAGACGGCGCTCGCGGTGATCGAGTCGCACGCCCGCCGCGATGCCTCGCGGGTGCTCGTCGGGCAGGCCTCGGAGAACCTCGAGCTGGCCGAGGGTCGGTACCAGGCGGGGGTGGGCAGCATCGTCGACCTCGTGGACGCCCAGGCGGCGCTCACGTCGGCCCGCGCACAGGAGGTGCGGGCAGGGTATGATCTCGCGACTGCCTGGGCGAGGCTGGTGAGGGCGATCGGGGATTCATGAGCTCGCGGTGGGTGGTCCTGATCCTTGCGCTCTTCGCGGCGGGACGCGCGGTCGGCCAGCCGGCCCCGACCCCGCCCTCGACCTCGATCGGCGTCCTCACCAAGCCGCCGGTCCTGAAGCGCTTCGTCGAGGCCGAGTACCCGCCCGACCTCGCCGCGGTGGGCGTCACCGGGGCCGTCGTGTTCGCTCTCGTCATCGACGAGGTCGGACAGGTCCTCCAGGCGACGCTCATCGAGCCGAGCCCCTACCCGTCCTTCAACGCCGCGGCCATCCACGCCGTCACCCAGTTCGAGTTCGAGCCAGCGGAGATCGACGGGAAGCCCACGTCCGTCGAGATCACGTACCGCTACGAGTTCGTGCTGCGCAGCGCCCCCGCCGCCGCCCCGGCGGAGGCGCCGGTCGCGCTGTTCGGGCGCGTCGTCGAGCGCGGGACGCGCTCGGCCGTGGCGAACGCCGCCATCGAGGCGGGCGGCGTGACCACCGAGACGGACGCCGACGGCAAGTTCGAGCTGCGGGGCGTCGCGCCCGGCAAGGTGACGGTGCGCGTCGTCTCGCCCGAGCACGCACCCCTCTCGCTCGAGGAGATCATCGCCTCGGGGAAGAAGAAGGAGGTCGAGTACCGCCTCACGCGCCGGCACTACGACCCGTTCGAGGCCGTGGTGCGCGGCGACCGAACGCGCAAGGAGGTCTCGGTCTACACGCTGCGCACCGAGGAGGTGCGATCGCTGCCCGGAACGCAGGGCGACACCCTCAAGGTCCTGCAGAACCTGCCGGGCGTCGCGCGATCGCCGTTCGGGCTGGGGCTCCTCGTCGTGCGCGGATCGGCGCCGCAGGACACGAAGGTCTACCTGGATGGCGTCGAGATCCCGCTCCTCTTCCACTTCGGCGGCATCACGTCGGTCATCGGCTCAGAGACCATCGCCAGCCTCGACTTCTACCCGGGGAACTTCGGCGCGCGCTACGGCCGCGCCATGGGTGGCACCGTGGACGTGAAGACGCGCGATGCGCAGCGCGAGCTCCACGGCGTCGCGCAGATCGACATCTTCGACGGCACGGCGCTCGTCGAGATGCCGGTGGGCGAGGGGTCGCTCTTCCTCTCCGCGCGGCGCAGCTGGGTGGACGGCGTCCTCGCCATCGTGCTCCCGCGCGTGGCGCCGGAGACCGCCGCGGACCTGCGCGTCGCGCCGCGTTTCTACGACTACCAGCTGAAGCTCAGCTATCCCGTGCTGGGCGGCACCGCCAGCGTGATGGCCTTCGGCGGCGACGACGAGCTCGCCTTCGTGCGGCCCGAGGACGCGGTGGGCCGCCCCAGCTTCTTCCTCGAGACGGGCTTCCACCGCGTGGTGGCGCGCTTCCAGCGCGGCTTCGCCGGCGGCGTCGGGAACGACGCGACCCTCGCCCTCGGCACCGACAAGTTCGACGTGCTGCAGGGCAACAACTTCGGCGTCCTCACCACCATCCGGTCGCTCACGCTGCGCGACGCGCTCACGTGGCACGCCTCGGACCAGCTCTCGCTCGAGCTGGGCCTCGACGCGCTCCTCCGCTCGTTCGACTACACGATCTACGCGCCGCCGCTGCGCGCGCCCGGCCAGGTGGGCGGCTTCGTCGGCGACACGGCGTCGCAGATCGGCGACAGCGCCACCGGCTGGTGGCTCTCGCCGGCCGTGTATCTGGAGGCGGACTGGCGGCCCCTCCCCTCGCTGCGGCTCGTGCCGGGCCTCCGCCTCGACCACGACTCGCGGCTGCGCACGGGCGAGCTGTGGGTGGACCCTCGCCTCTCGATCTTCTACGAGGTGGCCCGCGGCACGACCCTCCTCGCGGGGGCCGGCGTCTACGGCGAGCCGCCCGCGGTGCAGCAGATGACGCGCATCTTCGGTAACCCCGACCTGCGCACGCAGCGCGCGCTCCAGTACAGCGCCGGCGTGCGCCAGGACCTGCCGCTCGACACCGGCCTCGAGCTCACCGCGTTCTACAAGGACCTGCGCGAGCTCGTCGGGGGCACGCGCGCGGTGACGCCCGGCGGCGACCCGCTCCTCCTCTCGAACGGCTCGCGCGGCGAGGTGTTCGGGCTCGAGATGCTGATGCGCCGGCAGCTCTCGCGCGGGCTCTACGGCTGGCTCGCCTACACCTGGTCGAAGAGCTCGCGGCGCGACGACCCGACCCTGCCCACCTACCCCGACTGGCACCTGTTCCAGTTCGACCAGACGCACATCCTCACGCTCGTGCTCTCCTACCGCACGGCCGGGAACTGGATCGTCGGCACCCGCCTGCGCGGCGTCTCGGGCAACCCGTACACGCCGATGGTGGGGAGCGTCCTCAACGCCAACACCGGCCGGTACCAGTGCATCCCCGCCCAGCGCACCTTCTCGGCGCGGCTGCCGGGCTTCTTCCAGGCCGACGCGCGCATCGACAAGCGCTGGGTGTTCGAGAGCTGGATGTTCGCGCTCTACCTCGACGTGCAGAACGTGACGAACCGCGACAATCCGGAGTTCAACTTCCAGAACTTCGACTGCAGCGCCCAGGTCGCCGTCGCGGGCCTGCCGGTCTTCCCCGCCCTCGGACTGAGGGCCGAATGGTGAGCCGGCGCGGAGCGCGCCTCGCCGCCTGCGCCGCGCTCGCGGCGCTCGGAGCGTGCAACACCGGCTTCGAGCCGCAGTACCGCGTCCGCGACATGCGGGTGCTGGCGGCGCGCGCCGAGATCGCGGACGACCCGCGGTACGCCGACGCCGACACCGGCGAGACGGTGCGGCTGACGGCGCTCGTCGCGAACCCGGAGGGCGTCACGGTGCGCTGGAAGGCGTGCCTGCCGCAGCAGAGCGGGGGCGTCTCGCCGTGCCTCGATCCCGCGGTGCTCCGCGACCCGTCGACCCTCGACGGCCTCCCGGGCACGGTGGACCTGGGCGAAGGCTTCTCGGTCGAGGTCTCCATCCCACAGGAGCTGCAGCCGCTCCTCCAGGCGGTGATCGAGCGCGCGAGCACGCGCCCCGAGCTGGCGTGCACGCTGTACGCGGAGCTGCCGGTGCTCGCCATCGCGAGCGCCGCCGGGACGGCGCGCATGGCGGTGAAGACGGTGCGGCTCACGCCCTGGCGGGAGGTGCAGGGCACGGACCTCGAGGGCGTCTACCGCCGCAACCAGAACCCCGAGATTGCGCAGGTGTACGCGAACCCCTCCGACGCGGACGCCTGCATCGGCGACGCGGCGCTCGCGCACGCGTGCACGTCCGGCGCGGACTGCGCCCCCGGGATCCCGTGCCTCCCCGCGCCCGGCGCCGGAGGCGGCACCGTGCGCTACTGCGGCGACCCGCTCGCGCCCGGCACGCAGCGCCTGTGCGTGAAGCCCACGCAGGACTCGGTCCAGATCTACCGCCAGTGCGACGCGGACGGCTCGCGCTCCGACTTCTTCGAGGGGCTCACGTACCAGTGGTACACGACGGCGGGTACCTTCAAGCGCGTGGGGAGCAGCCCGCTCGGCGACACCGGGAACATCACGGGCGAGCAGGTGCAGCTCGAGGTCCCCGCGGGCCCGTTCACGATGTGGGTCATCGTCCGCGACGACCGCGGCGGCGTGGGCTGGATCCAGCGGGACTTCCGGTAACGGGGGGCTACTTCGCGCTCGTCGCGCCGCCCGAGATCGAGCCGCCGGCGACCGAGATGAGCGCCTTCAGGTCGTCGTCCGTGAAGACGAGCCCGCCGCCGAAGAAGACGTCCTGGCCGATGGAGAACTTCGGCCCGCCCGGGTAGCGCCCCGCGCGCCACGTGTTGAGGAAGTCGTCGGACCCCGTGGTCACGTAGAAGTAGCGAAGGAAGCCGTAGTCGGCCCAGATCTTCGCGCGCGGGAACTGCGGCCGGTCGGGTCGCGCGAACTGGTAGACGCTCACGGAGAGCTTGAGCGCGTCATTGAGCAGGTGCAGGTCGGCGCCAGCGCCGCCGGAGCTCTCGATGAGGCCGATGCGGAAGGTGGCCGGGCCGTAGCGCTTCGCGAACTGGAGCGAGAAGCTGACCCGCTGCTCGTTCACGACCTTCGTCGTGGTCGAGGTCGAGGTGCCGGTGGGCGTCTGCGTCGTGAGCGTCTCGACCGTCTGCGTGTTGATGCCGCGCGGATCGCTCACGATCTCGAACAGGTAGTACTTGTCGGGCCGCGGGACGAGCGCGAACCCCGCGTAGGTCTTCGAGCCGGACTGCGTGAGGAGCCACTCGGAGCGGAGGTTCACCTTGAGCTGCAGCTTGAAGAGGCGATCGTAGTAGTCGCTCACGCTCTCGATCGTCCCGGAGAGCTTCTCGCCCAGACGCTCGTCGGCGAGCAGCTTGCCCGCCACGCCCTTCCCCTGGCCCACGTTCGTCGCGACCTTCTCGATCTGCTCCATCGAGGCGTTCAGGCGCTGCAACGACTGCTGGGCGTCGGCGAACGATCGCCGCAGCTCGCCGTCCTGGCTGCCGAGGATCTGCTGCACGCTCTGGAGCACCTGGTCGAGCCGCGCGCTCGCCTGCTCGACGTTGCGCGCGATGGCGCGGTACCGCTCGCGATCGGCGTCCGCCACCTCCGAGAGCGTCCCGGTGAACGACTGGGCGTTGTCGAGGATCGCCGAGACCTTGTCCGAGCCGGAGGCCACCGTCTCGTCGATGTGGGCGGTGACACGCGAGAGGTTCTCGATGATCTGGCGGATCGAGTTCTGGCCGCCGACGGTGGACGCGAGCTCCTTCGTCACGACCTGGATGTCGGCCGAGATCTTGGACATCGAGTCGAGCAGCTTCGCGACGCTGACGGCCTCGTTGACGCACTTCACCTCGCGCTGCTCGAGCGGGAGCTCGCGGAGCGACCTCGCCTGGCCCGAGCCCGGGACCGCATCGAGGAGCGCGTCCGGCAGGAGCGTGGACGGGAAGCGTTTCGTCAGGCACGCGTCGGCCCGGAGATCGATGTCCTTCTTGATGCGGAGATCGAGCCGGGCGCGGTTCCCCGACAGCCCGATGCGCTCGACCTCGCCCACCTGGATGCCGGCGATCTGGACGCGGCTCTTCCAGGTGAGGCCGGTCGCGTCGTCGAAGTACGCGTAGACCGTGTACGAGTCCTTCTCCGAGTACCCGCCCTTGCGGAAGAACGTGAACGCGATGAGGAAGGCGGCGCCGCAGGTGGCGACGAGGAGCCCGACCGCGAATGCCTTGTTGACGAGGGGACGCATCGAGGGCGGCGCCTACTGCTTCTCGAACCACATCGAGAGGTATTTCTGCACGAACGGGTGCTCGCTCCGGCGCACCTCTTCTGGGGTGCCCTGCGCCGCGATGTGCCCATCGTAGAGCACGGCCAGCCGGTCGGCCACTTTGAAGGCGCTCGCGATGTCGTGCGAGATGACCATGCTCGTCACGCCGAGGCGGCGCTTCGCCTGCAGGATCATGTCGTCCACGTAGGCCGTGGTGATCGGGTCGAGCCCGGTGGTGGGCTCGTCGTAGAGGACGATCGTGGGCTCGTGGACGACCGCGCGCGCCAGGGCGACGCGCTTCTTCATGCCGCCCGAGAGCTCCGCCGGGTACTTCGACAGCACGTCCTCCTCGAGGTCCACCACCTTCAGCTTCTCGACCACGCGCCGCCGCAGCTCGCTCGTCTTCATGCTGCGCTGCCGCTCCTTCAGCGGGAAGGCCACGTTCTCGAAGACGGTCATCGAGTCGAAGAGCGCCGCGCCCTGGAACACCATCCCGAACATGCGCCGCGCCTCGGTGAGGGCCCGGCCATTCAGCTTCGGGATCTCGACGCCGTCGACGAAGACCGTCCCCTGGTCCGGCTTGAGCAGGCCGATGACGTGCTTCATGAGCACCGTCTTGCCGGACCCGGAGCCCCCCAGGACGACGAAGGTCGTGCCGTCCTCCAC
>DASWDS010000510.1:0-1806 GCA_036395165.1 Anaeromyxobacteraceae bacterium
CGAGGCCGCCGAGCTCCTCCTCGACGAGGCGCGCCTCCGGCTCGAGAAGCTCCGCGACCGCGGCCGCGCGGCGCTCGTGCTCGACGCGGCCGCCGAGCGGCTGCGCGCGACCCCGGGCGAGCACGCCGAGCGGCTCCTCGCGGCGGCCCAGCGCATGCGCGCGGAGCTGGGGGGGGCGGCGGTGCACGTGCCCGCCGCGACCGGGAACGCGACGCCGACCGCGACCTCGAGCGAACCCCTCTCCCCGGCCCTCCCCCCGCTCGGCGGAGGGACGGAGCCGGAACCCCCGACCCCGACCCCGGCGCTCTCGCCGGATGCGCGCGATCCGACGACGCTCTCCTTCTGGTCGCTCTCGCGTCCCGCCCCTGCGGACGCCGCGCTCGAGCCGCCGGTCGCCCCTGCGCCCGAGCCGCTCGACCCGGCGCTCGACTCGGACCCGAGCCCCACCTTCGACGAGCGCCTGCGCGCCGCTGCGGCCGGGACGACGGGCGCCGAGCGCGCGGGCTACCTCGACCGCCTGGCCGACCGGCTCGCCAGGCGCGGCGATCTCGCCGCCGCGGCCGACGCGGCCCTGGGCGCGCTCGAGGTCGATCCGTCTGCCCCGGCGCGGCTCGTGCGCGCCGTGTCGCTCTGTCGTGACGACCGCGCGCGCCTCGTGGCGGTGCGCCGGCTCGGCGTGCGCGGCGCCGCCACGCCCGGCGAGCGCGCGGCGGCGATGCGCGAGCTCGGCGTCGTGCTCGCGTCGGATGCCGCCTCGCTGCCCGAGGCGGCGGAGGTCCTCGAGCGCGCGCTCGCGCTCGACCCCGCGAGCGGCGCCGCCGCCGCCGCGCTCGGCGCCGCGCTGCTCGCGCTCGGCCATGCCGATCGCGCCGTCTCCGTCCTCGCGCCGTTCGAGCGGGGCGCCCCCGACCTGCCGGCGATCGAGGCCGCGGGGCTGCTCGCCCGCGCCGCCGACGCCGCGGCGCCGGTCACCCGCGCGGCGGTGCCGGAGCGCGCCGAGGCGGCCCCCGCGGCGCTCGAGCGTGCCCTCGCCCGCGCCCGCGAGACGCCGTTCGACGCCGCGGCGCTGCGCGAGGTGGTCCGCCTCGCGGACGTCACGGCCGCCGGCGACGCGCGGCGCCTCGCGGTGCTCTCGCGCGCCGCCGCGGGCCTCGCCGCCTTCGCGAGCGGCGATCGCGCGCCGGCGCCCGGCGAGGCGATCCCCATCCGCGTCGGACCCGAGGCGCGCGACGGCGCCGCCCACCCCGGCGCGCGCTCCTGCGTGGCGCGGCTCCTCGTCCTCCTCGCGCCCTGGCTCGAGGCGCTCTTCCCGGCCGACCTCGCGCGCCGCGGCGTCTCGGGGCGCCACCGCCTGGGCCCCCAGCGCGCGCCCGAGCTGCTCGCGCTGCTCGAGGACGCGCAGCGCGCCCTCGGGGCGCGCCCCTTTGCCGCCTTCCTCGCCGACGCGGGCGGGTGCGAGCTCGCGCTCGAGAACACCCGGCCGCCCTCGATCGTGCTCGGCGCAGCCGTCGCGCGATCGCTCCGCCTGGAGGAGCGGCGCTTCCTGCTCGCGCGCGCCCTCGCGCTCGCCGACCTCGGCTGGGCGCTCGCGGGCAAGTTCGCGCCGCGCGACGTCGCCATCGTCTGCGAGCTCGCGTGCCGCTTCGCCGGCGGCGCGCCTCCCAGCGAGGCGCTCCCGGCGGAGCGCGCCCGGCCGTTCCTCGACGCGCTCGAGCGGCTCGTCCCGCCGAGCGTACGGGGGCAGGCCGCCGTGCTCGCAGAGGGTGCCGCTGGCGAGCTCGCGGCGCTCGCGCCGCGCGAGCTCGC
>DASWDS010000511.1:0-2632 GCA_036395165.1 Anaeromyxobacteraceae bacterium
CGCGTCGAGCCGCGCCACGCCGCCGCGGCGGCCGCCCTGCCGCTCACGCTCGCCTACGCGCTCGCGACGGGCGCGGACGTGCCGGTCGTGCGCTCCGCGCTCGCGGCCGCCCTCGCGTTCGGAGGCATCCTCCTCGACCGCGAGACGGAGGCGCTGAACGGGGTCGCGCTGGCGGGGCTGGCGGTGCTGGCCGTCGAGCCGGGCGCGCTCCTCGACCCCTCCTTCCAGCTCTCCTTCGCCTCCGTCGCGGGGCTCGCCCTGTGGGCGGGGCCGCTCCGGCGCGCCCTGCCGGTCGAGCGCCGGACCTCGACCCTCTCCGGCCGCGCCCGCGAGGCGCTCCTCTCCGCCGTCTGCGCGAGCGCCGCGGCCACGCTCGCGACCGCGCCCATCGTGGCGTGCCACTTCCGCCGCCTCTCGCTGCTCGCGGTGGCGTCGAACCTCGTGGGCGTGCCGATCGGCTCGGCGCTGACGGTCGTCTCGGCGCTCGCCGCGGTGGCGAGCGGGGTCGCCCCGTCGCTCGCGCCGCCCCTGCTCCTCGCGGCGCGTCCGCTGGCGTGGCTCCTCCTCGCCGTGAACGACGCCTTCGCCGCGCCCTCGTGGGCCGCCGCTGGCGTGGGGTCGCCCGGCCTCGCCGGCGCGCTCGCCTGCTACGCGGGCCTGTTCGGCGCCTGGCGCCTGCGCGGGCGCGGCGCGCGCGTGCTCGCCGCGGCGCTGGCGGCCGCTGCGCTGCTCGCGCCCGCTCCGATCCGCCACCTCGTCGCGCTGCGCCGGGGCGGGCTCGAGGTCACCTTCCTCTCCGTCGGCCAGGGCGACGCGACCGCCTTCCTGCTGCCGGACGGCTCCATGGTGCTCGTCGACGGCGGCGGCGAGGCGCAGGGGCGGCGCGATCCCGGCGCGCGCGACGTCGTGCCGTGGTTGCGCGACGCCGGGGTGAGGAACGTCGCCGCCCTGATCCTGTCGCACCCGCATCCCGATCACCTGGCAGGGCTGCCGGCGGTCGCGGCCGCCTTTCCCGTCGAGCGCTTCTTCACGAACGGCCGTCCCGGCGACGAGGCCGCGGCGGCGTCCTTCGCGCTCCTTCCGCCGCCGATCCGGCTCGCCCCCGGCGAGGCCTTCGAGCGTGCGGGGGTGCGCTTCGAGTCGCTCTCGCCTCCGGAGGGCAGTGGCGCCTGGACGGAGAACGACGCCTCGCTCGTCCTGCGCGTCACCTACGGCGGCGTCGTGTTCCTCCTGTGCGGCGACATCGAGGCGGAGGGGGAGGCGGCCCTCACGAGCGGCGTCGCCGCTCAGGGGCTCCGCGCGGACGTCGTCAAGATCCCGCACCACGGGAGCGCCTCCAGCTCCGGCCTCGACCTCATCGCCGCCACCCGGCCCGCCTTCGCCATCGCGACGGTCGGGCGCGACAACCGGTTCGGCTTCCCGGCCACCGAGGTGGTGGCGCGCTGGACGGGCGCCGGTGCGCGCGTCCTGCGGACCGACGAGGGAGCGGTCCGGTTCCTCTCGAACGGCCGGGACGTGCGCCTTGCCCCCGCCTCGGCCTCGCTCGATGCGCTGGCGCTCGCGGCGGAGCGCCCTTAGCTTTTACGGCCATGGACATGGAGCGGATCGACCTCGCGGAGGTGGCGAAGATGCTTCGCCAGCACATCCCGCCCGGCGAGCCCCCGGTCGGCTATCTGCGCGGCCGGAGCTACTTCCGCGACGTCATCGTCCACGCGCTCCACTGCTCCGACATGGAGGCCGAGGACCTGGTCGACACCCTCGAGATGAACGGGTACCTGCACTTCGAGGGCGACCCTTCGGAGCGCTCGGTCGCGGACAGCCGCTGGGAAATCCTGCCTCACGTCCCGTAGCACCCGCGCACCCTACTCCGCGAGCTCCAGCCAGCCGAATCGATCGAGCGCGTGGAAGTCGCCGCGCAGCGGCGGCGAGAAGCCCGAACCCTCGACCACCCCGGCCCGGTTGTGCGTCTCGAGCCGGTAGAGGTTCATGCGCCAGCGCCGGCCCACGCGCGCATCGACGCCGAGCGTCCTCCAGGGCACGGCCAGCTCGACCGTCCAGCCGCGCGCGGGCGCCGGCGCGCCGCCCCCGACGGAGAGCGCGCCGTCGACTGCCACCGCCGTCCGCGCCCCCGAGCTGAAGGCGCGGGCCGCGGCGAGATCGCTGCGCGGCCTCGCGAACCGCGCGTCGAAGCGGACGTTGGCGGGCGAGACCTCCACCTCGACGTAATCGTGCCCCGCGCCGCCCGGGTCGAGGAACACCTCGACCACCTCGTCCTCCCAGATGGCGTCGTCGTCCTTGCGACCCGGCCTCACCCACACCTCGTCGTCGCGGCACTCGAAGGCGACGTAGAGCGCCTCGTCGTCCCAGAGCAGCCGCGCGCGCGTCGCGTAGCGAGGGGCGCGCCCGGTGAGCGTCTCCACCAGCTCGACCCGGGGAGCGCCCGCCCAGGCCTGCTCGTCGAGCCGCCCATCCACCGTGATCGGCCCGCGGGCTCGCTTCGCCCGGTACGTGGGCAGCGGGGGACGCGTCCCCGAGAGCCAACCGGGGCCCGCGGTGGGATCTCGGCACGCCGCGGCGGCGGCGAGGGCCGCCGCGAGGACCACGGCGGCCGCGGCGCGGGCGCTGCGCGCGC
>DASWDS010000512.1:0-7724 GCA_036395165.1 Anaeromyxobacteraceae bacterium
ACGATCCCGTACGCGAAGGCGGCCCAGGGCGGCGCGCCCGCTCCCCCCAGCGCCGCGGCGGCGCCGCGCGGCGCGCCCTCCAGCAGGTCCGCGAACACCTTCCCGACGACCCCGCCGTAGGCGATGCCGATGGCGAGCACCCCCGCGGCGGGCCCGAGGCCCACCGCGCGCACGAAGAGGAGCGCCCACACGATCTCGGGGATGGACCGCATCACGGCGAGGGTTCCTCGCGCGAGCGCGTGAGCCGCGCGCCGGCCTGGTCCGGAGCGCGCGCCGCACGTGGCGAGCACGTCGGGCGAGGTGGCGAGCAGGGCGAGCGGGACGCCGAGCGCGAGCGCGAGCCCCATCCCGAGGAGCGCGATCGAGGTGGTCTCGGCGAGCGGGCGCAGGAGCCCGTGGAGGAGCTCCGCGTCGTGCGCCGGAGGCCAGAAGCCGCGCGCGAACTCGGCCGCGGCGTCGCGCGCGCCGGGTGATGCCAGCGCGGCGAGGCTCCCGCCCGAGCCGCGCCACGCCAGCGCGAGGACGGTCGCCAGCGCCAGGCCCGGCCAGGAGAGCGGCCACGGGCGCGGCGCGGAGCCGACCGTCGCGGCTCGGCTCACGGGCGCGCCTCGACGGCGGCGCGGCGCGCGAGCTCCAGGAACCCCCGCGCGGGCGCGGAGAGCGCGTCGGCCCTCCGCCACGCCACGAAGAAGCGACGGGGGATCTTGACCGCCTCGATGGGGACGAGGCGCACCCTCCCCGCCGCCAGCGCGCCCGCGACGGACCTGCGCGACGCGAACCCGACCCCCATCCCCTGCGAGACCGCCGCGACCAGCGCGGCGACGCTCCCCGCCTCGAAGACGGCGCTGCCCGGGTCGAGCGAGACGCCCATCCCGGCGAGCTGCGCCTCGACGATGGCGCGGGTGGCCGACCCGGGCTCGCGCTCGACGCGCGGCAGGCGCGCCGCGATGGACGCCGGCAGCGGCTCCGGGACGCCGCCGAAGGCGGGCGACGCGACGAGCACGATCTCGTCCTCGGCGAAGTCCTCGAAGTGGAGCGCGGGGTGCGTGGTGCGGGCGCCGACGAAGGCGATCTCGACCTTCCCGTCGGCGACGTCGCGGAGCACGTCCGCCGTCGCCCTCACCGTGAGCCGCACCTGCACCCCGGGCCGGGCGGTCGCGAACGCGGCGACGGCGCGCGGCAGCATGTGCTCGCCGGGCGTGGTCGAGGCGCCGACTCGCAGCTCGGAGGCGGCCGGCGCGGCCGCGCCGCCGCCCGCGATCACGCGGCGCGGCTCGGGCGAGCGGGTCGCGCCCTCCGGCTGGTAGAGCGCCGCCAGGTCCTCCGCGGTGACCTCGTCGCGCGCCTTGTCGAAGAGGAGGCGGCCGCCGCGCAGGCCGACGAGCCGGGGGAAGTGCGGCAGGACGGGCTCGAGCTGGTGCGTGCAGAGGAGCAGGGCGCGCCCGCGCGCCGCCTCCGCGAGGAGCGCCACCACCGCGTGCGACCGCTCGGGGTCCACCGACGAGAACGGCTCGTCGGCGACCACGACGTCGGGCGCCTGGTAGAGCACGCGGGCGACCGCGACGCGCTGCTGCTCGCCGCCCGAGAGCCGGTCGACGCGCTCGTCGAGCTTCGCGCCGATGCCGACCTGCTCGAGGAGGGCGGCCACCTCTTCGCGGTCGCGGCGGCGCAGCGGGCCCGCGGCGACCGAGAGGGCCGAGCGCCGCCCGAGCCGTCCCATGAGCACGTTCTCGAGGACGCTCGCCTGCGGCACGAGCTGGAGCTGCTGGTAGATGGTCCCGATGCGCGCGCGGGCCGCCCGCAGCGCGCGCGGCGCGAGCCGCCGCACGTCCCCGCCGAGGACCCGCACCTCGCCCGCCGAGGCGAAGAGGGACGTGTTCACGAGCCGCAGCAGCGTCGTCTTGCCGGCCCCGCTCGGGCCGAGCACCGCGACCCGCTCGCCCGGGTGGATCACGAGGGACACGCCCGCGAGCGCCTCGAACGCGCCGAATGCGCGGCCGGCGCCCACGAGCTCGATCGCCGGAGGCGCACCGGCGGGGGCGCTCGCCTCGGGTGGCTGGACGGACGCCGGCTCGGTCGCGGGGGAGGTGAACATCGGGTGAGCGGGAGCGCGGGCCCGTCCTGGCCTACGTAGCGCAGCGCCCGGAACGGCGCAATCGCGCCTGACCCCGTGCGGGAGGCCAGGTGAGACTCGCCGTCAGCGGGCCTCGCCCCGGAGCGGCAGGACCACCTCGATCCGGGCTGGATCCTCCGCCGCCGTCGCGCCGGGCCTGAACCGGCAGCCCGCGATGGCGTCGCGCAGCGCGCGCTGGACGTCGTCGGGCGCCGTGGGCGGGTCGAAGCGGATGGCGAAGGCGCGCCCCGACTTCCCCACCGTGAAGTGGACGGTGATGGGACCGCGACCGGCGACGGACTGCGTCGCGGAGTGCATGCACACCGGCGACTCGAGCGCCGGCCTCCGCCAGCGCGCCGCGGACGGCGTGTCGGTCAGGAGCCTGCAGCGGCGGTGCGCGCAGGCCGGGAACGACGTGACCGGCACGACCTCCCCCGCGGAGACGGGATCCGCGGCCGGCAGCGAGCACGCCACCTCGACCGCGCGCAGCTCGCGGGCGGCGAGATCCGGCCACGCGCGCGCGGCCGCGATGGGGCGAGACTCTCCTGGCAGGATGGGCGCGGCGCAGTCCTCGTTGTCCTCGCACGACAGGCCCGTGTCCGAGACACGCGTGACGAGCGCCCGGCGCGCCGCCTCGCACTCGCCCGGCCGCGGCGCCGCGACGGGCGACGGCGCGCAGCGGCCGCGAACGCAGGCGCCGACCGCGGCGGGGCACGCCGTGCTCGACGAGGGCACCCCCGCGCAGGCGCGCTCGAGCTCGAACGCGAGCGCCTCGCCCGGGCGCGTCGCGCGGCTGATCCACCCGCTGCAGCCCATGAGCTCCGGCTCCCACGGCACGCAGTCGAGGTCCGACCGGCAAGCCTGGTGCTCGGCCGCCAGCCGCGACCGCACCTGCGCCCGCTTCCCATCGCACTCGGGGTCGAACGCGTCGACCGCGGCCGCGGGCGGCGCCGCGGCGGCGAGCGCAAGGACCGCAGCGAGGCGGGACGCCCGAGGCATGCGCCGCGGAGTCTACACCTGCGCCGCCTTGCGGGCCGCCGCGCGGCCGCCTATGAATCACGTGCAGCGCCGCGCGAGGGGGACAGCGTGCGCATCGCAGTCGTGGGGGCGGGAGGCGTGGGCGGGCTGGTGGGCGGGTTCCTCGCGCACGCCGGCGCCGAGGTCGCCTTCGTGGCGCGCGGCGCCCAGCTCGCGGCGCTGCGCGAGGGCGGCCTCCGCGTCGAGAGCCCGCGCGGCTCGTTCCACCTGCCGCGCGTCGAGGCGTCCGACGATCCCGCCTCCCTCGCTCCCGCCGACGCGGTGCTCGTCGCGGTGAAGGGCTGGCAAGTTCGTGAGGTGGCGCCGCGCCTCGGGAGCCTCCTGGCCGAGGGCGGGTTCGCGCTCCCCCTCGAGAACGGCGTCGACGCCGCCGACGTGCTCGCCCGCGCCCTGGGCGAGGAGCGGGTGGTGGGCGGGCTGTGCCACGTCTTCGCCTGGATCGAGGCGCCGGGGGTCGTGCGGCACGCCGGCGACACCCTGCGCGTCACGCTCGGCGAGCGGCGTGGCGGCACGAGCCCCCGCGTCGAGGCGCTCGCCGCGGCGCTGCGCGCTGCGCGGGTGGACGCCGTCGTCGCGCCCGACATCGAGGCGGCGGCCTGGGAGAAGTTCCTCTTCATCGCGCCGTTCGGCGGGGTGGGCGCGGTCACGCGGGCGCCGATCGGCGTCGTGCGGTCGCAGCCCGAGACGCGCGCGCTCCTCACCGCGGCGATCGAGGAGGTCGCGGCGGTCGGCCGCGCGCGTGGCGTGCGCCTCCCCGCGGACGCCGCCGCGAGGGCGATCGCCGTCCTCGACGGCCTCGCGCCGGACTCGACGGCGTCCATGCACCGCGACCTCCAGGCGGGCCGCCCCTCCGAGCTCCTCGACCAGACGGGCGCCGTGGTGCGGATGGCCCGCGAGGGCGGGATCCCGGTGCCGGTGCACACGGTGCTGTTCGCGGCGCTCCTGCCGCAGGAACAGGCGGCGCGGCGGCGGGCCGAGAGGTCCTGACCGCAGCGCGACGGCGACGGAGCGGGCCTTCACCCGTCGCCGCTCGATCCCGCACCCCGTGTTGTGGCACAACGGTGCTCGTGATCCGCGAGATCGTCGAGATCGACGAGGCGAAGTGTGATGGCTGTGGCCAGTGCATCCCGTCCTGTGCGGAGGGAGCGCTCTACCTCGAGGGCGGGAAGGTGCGCCTCAAGGCCGACGCGCTCTGCGACGGGCTCGGCGCCTGCCTGGGCGAGTGTCCCCAGGGCGCGCTCGTCGTCGTGAAGCGCGACGCGGTCGCGTTCGACGAGGCGGCGGTCCCCGCGGCGCAGCGGCCGGCGCGTCCGCGCCCGCTGGCGATCGCGCCGGAGCCCTCGAGCGGCGGCTGCCCCGGGTCGCGGCCGCGGATCTTGGAGCCCCTGCCGCGCGCGCCCGACGCGTCGCCGCGCCCGCGCCTGTCGGTCGTGAGCGAGGCTCCGCCCCCGATCGTGCCGGCCGGCGGGAGCCGGCTCGGGCAGTGGCCGGTGCAGCTCCACCTCGTCCCGGCGAGCGCGCCCGACCTGCGCGGCGCCGACCTCCTGCTCGCGGCCGACTGCGTCCCGTTCGCGTACGCCCGCTTCCACGAGGACTTCCTGGACGGCCGCAGACTCCTGGTCGGCTGTCCCAAGCTCGACGACCTCGGCGCGTACGCCGAGAAGCTCACCGAGATATGCCAGCGCGCGGCTCCCCGCAGCGTCACGGTGGTCAAGATGGAGGTCCCGTGCTGCAACGGGATCGCGATGGCCGCCCGCCAGGCGCTCGCCGCGTCGGGTGCGGCGGCGCCGCTCGAGGTGGTGACGGTCGGGATCGCCGGCGCCGTCGTCGAGCGCAAGGCCTAGCGGCTAGCCGGCGAGCCCGAACCGCTCGCGGCCCTCCACGTCCGCTGCCGCGCGCACCGGCGTCGGGCTCGCGCTCTCGGGCGGCGCGTCCGGGAGGCGGCGCTCGACCCGTGCACCGCGCGCCGCCGCCTGTCGGACGTACTCGTAACGGTCGAGCTCGAGCGAGGCGGCGATGCCCTGGGCGAGCTGGGCCAGCTGCTGCTCCTCCTCGTCGGCCGCGTCGGCGGCGACGCGCTCCGCGGCGACGCTCCGCTGCTGGAGCCCGCGCAGCCGCCGCAACGCGGCGGCGCGGTCGCCCTCGAGGCGCGTCAGTCGCCGCTCCTCCTCGGCCAGCACCGCCGCGCGGCGGGAGAGATCCGCGTACGAGCGGTAGTGCTCGTGGTCCCACGCGCGCGCCAGCCCGAGCGCGAGCGCGCGCGCCTCGTCGAGCCGGCGCGCCACCCGCAGCAGGCACGCGGTCGTCACCGGGATCGCGAGCGCCACGAGGAACAGCGTCGTCCGCGCATAGCCCAGGTCGACCGGGCGGTTCGCGCCGGGGCGCATGCCCGAGATCGACCACGCCATGGCGATCGCCAGCGCGGCGGCGGCCGTGCCGGCGGCGCCCGTCGAGAGGCGGCGGCGCGCCTCGGGCTGCCCCTCGACGAGCTCGAGGCCGCGCCGGAGCGCGAGGTGCGCGAAGAGGAAGAGGCTCGCCGACGCCCCGAGCACGAAGAGCGAGGCGAGCACCACGCCCACCGGGTTCCGGTGCAGCTCACCCGGGAGATCGTGGGTCCGGATCCCCGCCGCCTCGAGACACGGGACGCCGAGCTGCCACGTCTCCGCGAGGAGCAGCGCCAGCGCGAAGAGCTGCAGCCCGAGGCCGATGGGAGGGGGCACCGGCGGGCGGCCCATCTGCCTGGCCTGCGCCTCGTCCGCCGGATCGGCCACCTCGGTCGCGCGCGCCGTCGCCTCGAGCTCCCGCTCCTCCTCGTCCACGCGCTTGCGCTGCGCCTCGATGCGCGCCGCGAGCCGCGCCACGTCCGCCTGCGCCATCTGGATCTCGTGGCCGAGCGCGGCGGGGCCCTCGGCGCGCAGGAAGGACTCGAGCCACGGCGCGCGGCGCGCGCCGCTGGCCGCGGCGCTCGTCGCGATGGCGCCGCCCTCGTCGATCCGGAGCACGACCGGCAGGCGCGCCGGCGGGACCGGCAGCGCCGCGAGGTGGCGGGCGAGGCGGTGGCGGAGGAAGTCCTCGAGCGCGATGCCGGCGCGGACCGCGAGCCGCGCCGACCAGGCCGACGAGAGCGAGCTCGGCTTGGGAGCGCGCAGCTGGGGTCGCCGCGGGATGCGCGGAGCCGGACCGGGGCGTCGTGCGCGCGGCTCGCGCAGCTCGGCGAGCCAGCCCGCGATCCGCTGGGCGGGGCTCTTGCCCGGACCGGGGTCGGGCGTGTTCGTGCGGGTGGTGTCGGGAGGCGCCACGTGTTTCTCCGGCGGCGCTCCCCGGCGGTCCGACTCGGCCAGGGGAGCGCGTTCCCGGCGAACCTAGGGCTCGTCCTCGCGAGCGGCCACGGCATGGGAGGGGCTCCCGCGTGCTATGAGTTCGCGAGGCGATGCCGCTCACGGACTTCCACGCGCCGCTCGACCTCCGCGTCTACCAGATCCTCAACCGCGACGGCGGCCCAGCGCTCGATGCGCTCATGCGCGCGCTCTCGACGCACGCGTTCGGGATCGCGTTCGGGCTCCTCCTGTGCGCGATCCTCGTCGCGGGGCTGCGACGCGCCGCCGCGCGGCCGCTCATCGCGCTCGGGGTCGCGATGCTCGCGAGCGATCTCGCCGGCGCCCGCCTCGTTCGCCCCATCTTCGCGCGGATGCGGCCCTGCTACGCGCTCCCGCCCGGGAGCTTCCGCTGGCTCGCCGCCGCCGCGAACGGGCCGTCCCTGCCGAGCCTGCACGCCTCGAACATGTTCGCGCTCGCGCTCGTCGTGGCGCTGGCACGGCCGAGGCTCGCCCCGCTGGCGTACGCGGTCGCGATCGCGGTCTCCCTGTCCCGCGTCTACCTCGGGGTGCACTGGCCGACGGATGTCCTCGCCGGGGCGGCGTGGGGGACGCTCTCGGGGGCGGTGGGCTGGGCGGTGGCGAGCGCGATCCTGAAGCGCACGGCCGCCGCCCGCGCTTCTCAGCCCTGATGTGGGTGGCGGTGGGCGAGGATGTGCGGCCGCTCCAGGCGGTGCGCGCGCATCAGCGCCTCGTCCGCCAGCAGCGACGACGGCGACCCCGCCGCGACCACCACCCCGCGATCGAGCAGGAACACCAGCGAGCACAGCTCGACGACGAGCTCGAGGTCGTGGCTGATGACGAGCCGCGTCTGCCGGAGCGCCCGCAGCCGCTCGATGAGGTTCCGCCGCGCGTACGGGTCGAGGAAGGCGGTCGGCTCGTCGAGGACGAGCAGGTCCGGGTCCATGACCAGCACGCCCGCCAGCGTCGCGAGCCGCTTCTGGCCGGCGGAGAGGTGGCCCGGGAACTTGCCCGCGACCTCCGCGATCCCGAGCTCGCCGAGGAGCGCCAGCGCGCGGGCGCGGGCCGCTTCCGGCGCGGCGCCGGCCGCGAGCGGGCCGAAGCAGGCGTCCTCGAGCACCGTCGGCATGAAGAGCTGGTCGTCGGGGTTCGAGAAGATGAAGCCGGTGCGCGCCCGCACCTGCGCCACCGTCTCCCGGCCGAGCACGAGGTCGCCGACGCGGATCGATCCGGCGGAC
>DASWDS010000513.1:0-7465 GCA_036395165.1 Anaeromyxobacteraceae bacterium
GAGCCGGCGCACTTCCGCACGCCCGCCGACGCCTACGATCGCGGCATCGGCATGGTGCACCAGAACTTCATGCTGGTGCCCAACATGACGGTGACCGAGAACGTGGCGCTCGGCCTCAAGTCGCTCCACCGCCGCCTCCGCCTGGACCTCAAGGCCACGCGGCGGCGCGTGATGGAGGTCTCCGAGCACCACGAGCTCCCCGTCAATCCTGACGCTCCGATCTGGCAGCTCTCGGTCGGCGAGCAGCAGCGGGTCGAGCTCGTGAAGACGCTCTGCCTCGGCGCGCGACTCCTCATCCTCGACGAGCCCACCTCCGCGCTCACCCCCCAGGAGACCGACGACCTGCTGGAGCGGCTGAGGCGGATGGCCGCGGAGCTCTCGATCATCTTCATCAGCCACAAGCTGAACGAGGTGAAGGCGCTCTCCGATCGCGTCACCATCCTCCGGCACGGCGCCGTGGTCTTCAGCGGCAACACCGCCGACCACTCCACCGCGGAGCTGGCCGCGCTCATGACCGGGCGCGAGGTGACGGTGGCGCGCAACGAGGGCGCCGAGGCGGGCGGCGAGCCGATCCTGGCCACCCGCGACCTCCGGGTCCGCGGGGACCGCGGCCACCTCGCGCTCGACGGGCTCGACCTCGAGCTGCGCCGGGGCGAGATCCTCGGCCTCGCCGGCGTCTCGGGCAATGGCCAGCGCGAGCTCGCGGACGCGCTCGCGGGGCTCAGGCCCGTGGAGTCCGGGAGCATCCGCTTCGACGGCGAGGAGATCGCGAACCGCGCCCCTCGGCGCATCATCGACCTCGGGATGGGGTACGTGCCCGAGGACCGGCACCACGAGGGCGTCGTCCCCTCCTTCTCCGTCAAGGAGAACCTCGTCCTCAAGGACTTCGCGAGCGACCGCTTCAGCAAGACGTCCCTGCTCAAGCTCGCCGAGATCGACCGGAACGCGAGCGGGCTGCGAGAGCGCTTCGACATCCGCTGCTCCTCGACCGCGGTCGCCACCGGGTCGCTCTCCGGCGGGAACATCCAGAAGGTCATCCTGGCGCGCGAGCTGGCCCGCGCCCCGAAGGCGCTCGTCGCGGTCTATCCGACCCGGGGCGTGGACATGGGCGCGTCGGAGCTCATCCACACCCAGCTGCTCGCGCTCCGGAAGGCCTCGGCCGGCATCCTGCTCGTGTCGGAGGAGCTCGAGGAGATCATGAACCTCTCGGACCGCATCGCCGTCATCTACAAGGGGCGGATCCTCGAGGTGCTCCCGTCGCGCCAGGCGACGCGCGAGAGGCTGGGGCTGCGCATGGCGGGGATCGCGGCGTGAGCAGGTTTCGCCTGCTCTACGTCGGCGGCGTGGTGGCGATCGCCGCCGCGGCCGCGGTCGGCGCCGGGGCGCTGGTGCTCTTCGCGATCGGCGCGAGCCCGTGGGCGACCTACGCGACCATCGTGACGGGGCCGCTCCAGGACCTCTTCGGCGCGACCGAGATCCTGGTGCGCGCCGTGCCGCTGACGCTCGTCGCGCTCGGCATCGCCATCTCGTTCCGGAGCGGCATCCTCAACATCGGCGCCGAGGGGCAGATCATGATGGGCGTCCTCGCGGCCTCCGCCGTCGCGCTGGGACTGCCCGGGCTGCCGCGGATCGTCCTCCTGCCGCTGTGCCTCGCCGCCGGCGCCGCGGGCGGAGCGCTCTGGGGCGGCATCGCGGGCGTCCTCCGGGCGAGGCTCGAGGTGAACGAGATCCTGAGCACGGTGATGCTCAACTACATCGCCGCGCAGGTCTACACGTTCCTCCTGCGCGGGCCGCTCATCGATCCGAACGAGCTCATGACGGGCTCGGGCACGCCGCAGTCGATGCGCCTCCCGAAGGCCGCCTGGCTCGATCGCCTCGTCCCGGGCACCCGCCTCCACGCCGGGCTCGTCGTCGCGCTCGTGCTCGCGGTGGTCGTGTGGCTCCTCCTGTGGAGGACGACGCTCGGGTTCCGGATGCGCGCCGCGGGGTCGGCCAGCAAGGCCGCCCGCTACGCCGGCATCCACGTCGAGCGCTCGCTCGTCGTCGCCATGCTGTTCGCGGGGGGCTTCGCCGGCCTCGCCGGGGCCGTCGAGGTGCTGGGCGTGCACCACCGCGCCATCGAGGGCATCTCGTCCGGCTACGGCTTCGCCGGGATCGTGGTGGCGCTCTTCGGCGCCCTCCACCCCGCCGGCATCGTGCCGGCCGCGGCCTTCTTCGGGTTGCTCCTCGTCGGCGCCGACATGACCCAGCGCTCCGCGGGCGTGCCGGCGAACATGATCCTCGTCCTGCAGGGCGTGATCATCCTCGCGATCGTCTCGGCGAGGATGGTCATCAACAACCCCTACGCGCAGGAGCGCGCCGCGAGGCTCGTGCGCCGTCTCGCGCGGCCGGGCTCCGGCGGCGCCGCTGTCGAGACAGAAGTCCAGCCGTGAGCGCCGCCCACATGATCCACGACGTCCTGTCGCTGGGCGTCTTCTTCTCGGTGGCGCTGCTCCTCGCCGCGCTCGGCGAGATGTTCAACCAGCGCGCGGGCATCTTCAACCTCGGCTGCGAGGGCATCATGTGCATGGGGGCGTTCCTCGCCTTCCTGCCGCCCCACTTCATGAAGACCGGCGCGCTGGCGCCCTTCGCCAACCTCGCCGGCATCGCGGTCGCGGTGGTGGCGGGCGCGCTCCTCGGGGTCCTCTTCGCGCTCGTCACCGTGACGTTCCGGGCGCCGCAGGGTATCGCCGGCATCGGGTTGCAGATGCTGGGCTGGGGCGTGGCCGGCACGATCTTCCGCCGCTTCGTCGGCGGCGTCACCGGCGTCGAAGGCATCGCCGTGTGGCCGGTCCCGGGCCTCTCGCGGATCCCGTTCGTCGGCGGCATCCTCTTCAACCAGAACCCCCTCGTCTACTTCGCGCTGCTCGCGGTGCCCGCGAGCTGGTACCTGCTGCAGAGGACGCCCTGGGGCCTCCGGGTGCGGGCGGTGGGCACGCACCCCCGCGCCGCGGACACGATGGGCATCAGCGTCATCCGGGTGCGCTACCAGGCGCTCATGCTCGGCGGCGCGATGGCCGGCCTCGGCGGCGCCTACCTCTCGCTCTGCCAGGCCAAGATGTTCGCCGACGACCTCGTCGCGGGGCGCGGCTTCATCGCCGTGGCGCTGGTGTACTTCGGCCGGTGGAGCCCCTGGGGCATCGTCGGCGGCGCGCTGCTCTTCAGCCTCGCGCAGGCGTTCCAGCTCTCGATCCAGGTGAGCGGGATCAAGTTCCCGTACGAGTTCGCGGTCATGCTGCCCTACGCGATGGTCATCCTCGTGCTCGCGCTGGCGAGGAGGTCGCGCATGCTCGGGCCGGCGGCCCTGGGCAAGGCGTACGACCGCGAGCGCCGGGTCTAATTTAGGGATCGCGCGCGGGGGCGCGGAGGAACCGGCCCAGCTCCTGATCCATCCCGAGGACGTGGTCGCGCAGCCAGCGGGCGAGATCGATGGCGAGGTTCGTCGCGAGCCACGGGCTCGTCGGGTCGCCGGCGTGGTGCGACTCGATCGCGACGAGGTCTTTCACGAACCGCGCGTGCGCGGCTGCGTGCGCGGCCGCCCCCGGATAGCGGACCGCCGCCATCTCCGCCTGCTCCGTGCCGAAGTGCTCGACGACGTACGTCCGCAGGAACGCGAGCGTCGCGCCCACCTCCGCCCGACGGCCGGCGCGGAACGCCTCGACGAGCCGCGCCACGCGGCTGAACAGCTCCCGATGCTGCTCGTCGATGCGCTCGACGCCGATCTCGTACTCGCTCCGCCACTCCATCCGAGCGCCTCGCTCCGTCGTCCTCGAGAAGCCCCGGACCTTGCCGCATCCGGGCGCGCCCCGCCATCGGGTGAGCACGGGACGCCGTGGACGCCTCCGGCGACCGCGCTCCGGACGCTCAGTTCAGGAACTTCGGCGGCTCGACCTCGATGCCCTCGATCGGCTCCCGCGCCGCGAAGCCCTTGTCGAGCGGGTGCCAGTGCGCGACGGCGGGCTCGCCCAGCTGCCAGCAGAGGAACACCGGCTCGTCCTCGCGGAGCGCGTAGAAGTCCACCAGCCCGGCCTCGATGTCCTTGAGCACGCAGCCGAGCGCGTTGACGCGCTCGACCGCGGAGCCGACCTCGCCGGCCACGCGCTCGAGCTCCTCCGCGTGCGCCTGCTTCCCGCCCGGGGCGGGCTCGCCCCGCTGCAGGATGGCCATCGCCACGTCCGCGCCGCCGACGGCGCGGATCGCGTGCTCGAGCTCGGCCCGCAGCCGCGCCAGATCGCCGAGCGCGAGCTCGAGCGTCGGCAAGAGCGCGTTCGCCTCCTCGAGCGTGAAGATGCGGGGTCCATCGTCCATGGGCGGACGATAACACGGGCCAGCAACGCCACGAGGTGGTCAGCCCGACTCGGGCCATGCCGTGGCCTCGTTCAAGGCCTCGTTCCCCAGGCTGGCGGGCGCGGTTCGCCTGGTCGGCTAGGAGCCGCGAGCGCCTCCGGCGCTTTCCACTGGCCTTCCGTTGAACGCGAGCGCCGGGGTGGCCGCGGGCGTCGCCGCGCGCGGTCAGGAAGGGCCGCCCGCTGCCCCGGCTACGCCGATAGCGGAGAAACGACGTGATGACAGTCGGGGTGCGCGGGGACGCGGACCGGCGGCGTCCCCACGCCCGCCTCGTAACCCGCGACCAGGGCCTCGTAGAGATCGCAACTCGATGCGTTCTTCCGGCGACGGTCGTCGCGCACTTCCCGGCAGGGGTTTCCTGCGGCGAGTGGTGGACAACACAGGACTGGGCGCCCGCGTCGGTTAGGGCGTCCAAGACTGCCTGGTTGTAAAGCGGCTTCTGCGGTCGCAGAATCTTTCGGAGACGACGCGCCGATAAGCGCTACCCGCGGCCGAGAGCAGCGAACCCCGTCTCGTCGATGATCCTGATACGGGCGCCCTTCGCGATCATCTTTTCAGCTTTGCGGTGCTTAGTGCTCTTCTCGTGACCCGCGAGCTTCCTGGCGTCCTGGTCGCCAACGACCAGGAGCGTCGTACGCTTCGTGACGGCATCAGCCACGTCGCAGCCCAGTTTCTGCGCCAGCTCCGCGGCCTCGCGCCGAGGCATACAGAGCGCGCCCGTGAAGACGATGGTCTCGCCGTAGAGCGTGCCGTTCGGGTCGCCTTGGCGGGCGATCTTCCCGGTCTCGTCGCCCCCGATTCGCTGCGCCGACCGCTTGAGCCAGCCTGCGATGTCGAGACCGGAGCGTTCGATCGCAGCGAGCAGGACGTGAGCCGCGGCCTTCGCGTCCTCGAGCGCGTCGTGGGCCTGGTACTCGTACGCGAGAAAATCGCAGACGTTCGCGAGACCGTACCCAGACTGTGCGAACTCAGGCCACTGCCGCCGCGTCACCCTTGCCGTATCCAGCCACTCGCAGGAAGGGAGGTGCAGGCCGTACTTTTCGAAGGCTTGGCTGAACGCCGTGCGGTCGAAATGCGTGTGGCAGACGACGACAGCGCCCTGCAGCGTCGTGCAGAACTGGGCAGCAACGTCCGGGAGCTTCGGTGCGCCCTCCACCATCGTGTCGTCGATACCGTGGATGGAGATGTTGATGGGGTCGAAGAAGTCTTCGGGATCGACGTACGACTTCCACTCATGGGCGAGCAAGCCGTCCCGGTAGGCAGCGACGCCGATCTGGCAGATCGAAGCCAAGCTCGCGTTCGCGGTCTCAACATCGACGGCCACGAAATCGCGCACGCTAGGCACCGACAGTCTCCTGCCTAGCAACCGCGTCGTATTCGAGGCCGAGAAGCTGCCTGCGCTTGTTGTTGGCGACGAACACGACCACCACCCGGCCTTCGATGAAACTCATCTGGCCGTAATATCGGTAAGCATTCGCTGGGCGCGTCCGCCCGACCTTGATGCTCTTCGGGCGGCCCGGTCGCTGGTCTGCGAGCTGCGGATCGGTCTTGCCGTGGCGCATCGGGTAGACCCGGAACGCCGCACCGAGCGTCATCGGCATTTGAAACGGCATCTCTCCGCTCCCCTCCCCCGAGCGCAACACGGTAGCACCCGTGGTGAGGAGGGCAAGACCGATGTCTCGGTACGGGAGACCGCTTACGGGTGCGACGGGATGCGCCTACTTCCGGCGCCGGTAGGGCCCGCGCCGGGGTGCGCGCGGGTAGCCCGGTAGAAGGCGCGCGAGCACTCCGACGTGCAGTACCGCTGCTTGGTCGAGTAGAGCGGCTTGAAGCCTCGAAGGCGGCGCTTGCGGCTCGCTGCTCGCCATCGTGGGCGGTCCTCATCATTCCACGCATCCCGACTGAGCGCGGCGGAGTCGCGCGTTCGACGCCGATTCCGATCCTAGCGTGAGCCGGGGCGGCTCTGGCAGGAGAATCGGCTTCGGCAGTGAAGGAGGGCGGCCGCTCGGCGACCGTCGCCGCGCCGGACGTCGGTGGTCGTCCGTCGGGCGTCGCTCGCGTGGCGGTGCCCGCCCGTTCGAGACGGTCCTGCGTTGTCCGGCTCACGGGGACGCGCGGAACGCACTTCAGAACGATGCCGCGCGCCGCCGGTCACGACGTCGCGGAGGGCTCGAGAAGAAGGCCGGGCTCGGCGAGCTGCTTGCCGCTGGCACTTATCCCGGAATAAGAACTTTCACCCGTCCGGGGCTCGTTGCGCCGGAACCGGGCCATGTGCGCGCGCCCGAAGGTCGCCTCCGCGTCGAGGATGTTGTGGCCGCGGCAGCGCAGGGCGAGGTTGTCGACCGTCGATGGACCGCCGAGCGCCGCCTCCACCACATGCTGCAGCTCGAGCTTCCACGTGCTCCCGCAGCGTCGTCCGTCCGGGCCGATCCAGCCGCAGCGGCCCTGGTCGCGCTTCCAGACCTGCCGCCGGACGTCGGCCGGGATGACCGTGCGCGCCTTGACGCTGCTGGCCGCGCGCTGCGGTTCCCGCGCCTTCTTCGGCGCCTTGCGCGCCGGCACGATCGCGCCCTTCCTCTTTCCGTGTTTCTCGACCGCGCAGCGCACCGCCTCGCGCAGCACCGCGCCAAGATCGCCCGTTGGTATCTTGTGCGAGAGGAGCGCCTTCAGCTCGTCGAGCTCGGCCTTGAAGGCGGCGTCTACCGTGACCCGCAGCGAGTACGTGTCCTCCGCCACGGGCTGGAGCGTCGGCCGCGTGGCAGGCGCGAGCGGCATCGCAGCCTCGTGCGGCCAAGGTGCATCGGTCGTCACGGCCGGCTCCGCAGGTCGCGGCGCGAGCGGCAGCGCGGCCGCGCTCGGCGCTCCGGAGCGGTCGGGCAGCTTGCGCACCCCCTCCTTCGGAATGGTGCGCGGCTGGATGGCGACGACGAGGCGCTCCACCTCCGACTTCGACTTCGAGGCGGCGCGCGCGATGAGCTCGGCCGCGTTCTCGTCCGTGAGGACGGGCTCGAGGAGCCGCAGCGTTGTCAAGCACAGCTGGCCATCGCGGAGCAGCTCCGCCATCATCGGAAATCTTCGC
>DASWDS010000514.1:0-2920 GCA_036395165.1 Anaeromyxobacteraceae bacterium
TCGCTCCGGCGCAGCCTCATCCGGCTGCGCCTGCGCTCGAGGAATTGCTGGGGCGCCTGAGGGAGCTCGCAACGCTAGGGCGTCTCCTCCGAGGCGAGCAGGCGCTCGACGCGCTGCGGCTCGACGCGGACGAGGATCGTCTTCTCCTGGCTGTAGGTGACCGCGCCGGTGGCGGCGCCCTTCGGCTTCTTCACGTACTTCGCCCGCGTGGCGACCACCTCGACCTGGGGCTCGCCGCGGGCGTCGCTGAAGTGGGCGGCGAGGTGGGCGGCGTCGAGCAGGGTCTCGCCATCGGGCGTCTTGCCGCGGTCGAGCTTCACGACGACGTGCGAGCCGGCGCGGCCGCGCGCGTGCAGCCACAGGTCGTTGCCGCGCGCCACCGTCACGGTGAGCGCGTCGTTCGCCTCGGCGTTGCGCCCGACGAGCACGGGCGCGCCGGTGGCCGAGCGGAAGAGGCGGTACGGCGGGAGCGGCTCGTCCTGCTTCGAGCGCGGGCGCGGCGGCGGGCGCGGCGCGGCGCCGAGGCGGCGCGCCTCCCGCTCCAGGCGGGGCAGCTCCTCGAGGCGGGCGCCGTCGAGCGCGGCGAGGAGCGCCGCGAGCTCGTCCCTGCGGCGGCCCACCTCGGCCTCGCGGGCGGCGACGCGCGCGGCGCTCTCCGCGATGCGCCGGTAGCGACGGTAGTACCGCTCCATGTTCTCGCGGGCGGGGAGCGCCGGGTCGAGCGCGACCTTCACCTCGCGCGGGCCCTCCGCGGTCCACTCCGTGAGCACGGCCTCGCGCGACCCGCGCGGCACCGCGTGCAGGTTCTGCTTGAGGAGGTCGGCGCGGCGGCGGTCCTCCTCGACGGCGGGGACGCGCTGCGCCTCCTGGGCGAGCTTCTCGAGCGCGCGCGCCGAGAGGGCCAGCGCGGCGCGCACGGGGTCGCGCAGCCGGCGCCGGCCCTCGACCGCGACCCGCTCCTCCTCGAGCGCGCCGTAGCGCGCCTCGAGCTCCGTCGAGATCGGGAAGGTCGCAGGGGTCACGTCTCCCTCGCCCCGCGCACCGGGGAGAGGCTCGGCGAGAGGCGCGGTCGCCGCAGCGGGCCGCTCGGCCGGGTACGCGTACGGCTTCCCCGGGACGAGGTCCCGCCGCTGCGAGAGGTTGCGGCCGGCGCTGGCGCGGATGAGGCCGTCGCCCCCGAGGAGGAAGAGGTTGCCGTGTCGCCCGGTGAGCTCCGCGACCAGGCGTCGCGGGCCGGCGGCGGTATCGAACGACAGCTCGACGACGCGATCTCCGGGGCGCGCCACGACCCCGGCGAGGCGGGCGCCCTCGAGCTCGCGGCGGAGCAGTGCCTGCAACGGCAGCGGCGGCGACGGCGACGGCGGGCGGCGCCGCACGAGGTGGAGCCTCGTGAGATCGGCCTCGGCGGAGAGGAGCAGGGTCACCGGACCCGCGCGGCCGAAGAGCTCGAGGGTGAGCGCGCGCTCCGCGTGCACGCGGACGGCGTCGACGCGCGAGCCCGCGAGCGGCCGGAGCTCCGCCACGACGGCGGCGATCTCGAAAGCGCTGAGCGACAGGCGAAAGACCTCTCCGCTCCGGCGCCCAAAATGCGACGGCCGCCCGGAGGCGGCCGCTGCACCAGCGCAGGATGGAAGCGCCGCTCGCTACTTCGACTTCCGCGTGGTCTTCTTCGCGGTCGTCTTCTTTGCGACCGGCTTCTTCGCTGCGGTCTTCTTCGTCGTCTTCTTCTTGGGAGCCATCTTCTTCCCTCCGTTCGAGGAGTGCTGTTGGGTAAGACGAGCGCAGGTTAGCGCGCCGCGATCGTGTGCGCAACTCGGCGTGCATGAAATTGCACGGGATCGAATACGCGATCGGCCGCCGTCGCTTGACGGTGCGTCCGTGACGACGCGGCGGCGCGCTCGCGCCGCTCACTCGCGCGTGTCGCTTGACACCCCCGCGGCGCGTTCCTTAACTAGCGCCTCACCCCTCGCGAGATCCATTCCCCATGCTCACGCAGAAGCTGCTCGCGGTGACCAACCTCGGCGCCGATTGGGTGCTGTGGCTGCTCGTCCTCCTCTCGATCGTGTCGGTCGGAGTCATGCTGGAGCGCGCGGCGTTCTTCCTCGCGCGCCGCGTCGCCGATGCGGACGCGCTCTCGGCGCGCCTCCTCGCGGGGGATCTCGCGGGCGCGCGCCAGGCGGTCGACGGACGCCACGGCATGGAGGCGGACGTCGTGCGCGCGGCGGTGGAGCACGCGGGCAAGGGGCCCGACGCCGTCGCGGAGGTGGTGAACGCGCAGATGGAGCGGTCGCGGCTCGAGTACGAGCGGCGACTCGCGTTCCTCGGCACGCTCGGGAACAACGCGCCCTTCATCGGCCTCTTCGGGACGGTGCTGGGCGTGATCCGCGCCTTCTCCGACCTCGCGGCGCATCCCGGCGCCGCGGGCGCGGGCACCGTCATGGCGGGCATCTCCGACGCGCTCATCGCCACGGCGGTGGGCCTCTTCGTGGCGTTGCCGGCGGTGGTCATGTTCAACCTGTACCAGCGATGGCTGCGCCGCGCGTCGCAGCGCTCGTCGGCGCTGGGCCATGCGGTGGTCGCCTGGCTCAGGGCGCCTCCCGCGGGGGGGAGCTAGCGTGGCGAGCCACGTCACGGTCGGCGGAGAGGGCGACGACGAGATGATCAGCGGCATCAACGTGACGCCGCTCGTCGACATCACGCTCGTCCTCCTCATCATCTTCATGGTCACCGCCACGTACATCGTGCGCGAGGCGATCGACGTGGACCTGCCGCGCGCCGCCCACGCGGGCGAGGCGACCGGCACCACGCTCGCCGTGGTGCTCACGAGGGACGGTGCCATCTACCTGGACGGCGTTCGGCGCAGCGAGCAGGAGCTCCGGGCGCGCACGCGCGAGGCGGTCGCGCGCGACGGCGAGACGCG
>DASWDS010000515.1:0-7921 GCA_036395165.1 Anaeromyxobacteraceae bacterium
TTCAAGCCTCACCCCTCCGTCTACCGCCGGCTCGCCGAGCGCGTCGCGAAGCCGCCGGGCGAGACGTGGCTCGTCTCGGGGAACGCCTGGGACGTCCTCGGCGCGAAGAGCGCCGGGCTGCGCGCCGCCTGGGTGCGGCGCTCGCCGTCGAGCCTCTTCGATCCGTGGGGCGTCGAGCCGGACCTCACGGTCGCTGATCTCCGTGAGCTCGCCGCCGCCATGCCGGGGTAGCGCCAAGCTCTACGCGGCGAGCAGCTCGCGTCCGCAGAACCTGCACACCTTGGCTGCTTGCTTGATGGTCTCCGCACAGAACGGGCACGCCTTCGTCGGGCCGTCGTTCGCGTGCGGCGGCAATTGCTGGCTCTGCGCAGCCTCGACGAGATCCTTGATGCGCTGCGCGTCGGCCTTGCGGTGGCCGTGGCTGGTGATGGGGTCGGTTCCGCCGGTGCTCTCGATGAGAATGTCCGCCCAGAAGAGCCCGGTCTCGACATGCACTGAGGCGACGCGCTGGAGATGGATGCTCATCTCGCTCTTGACGAACCATGAGCGTTTCGCCCTGACGACCGCCGTTTCGTTCACCTCGATGACGGTCGGGAAGAGGAGGTTGCCGCGGGTCCAGCGGCTGGCGACGAATCTCTCGATAGGCATGGCACGGCATCGTACCCGTATTCTGGGGAACCAGGTTGCCTCGAGCTACGGCTGGAGCACGGTCAAGCCAGTGAATGCAGTGAACCTCTCCGTCCAGCACCTCCGTCAGTGCGGCGGGTGTACATCTGTTCACCGCGCCCGAATGGCATCGGCCAGGTAGGCGGCCTCGTTGGCCCGTGCGCGAGCTTCCGCGCGAAGCTGCGCCGGGGCATTCGGCTTCTCGTCGGTCGACTGCCAGAGCGCCCGGCGCGAGTCGCACAGCCCAGCGAGCGCTTCGCGCTCCTCGCGGGCAACGGTCCGAAGCGCCGTCTCGACGCGCAGCGCCAGTTCACCCTGAAGCGCACGGGCGTCCAGCTCGGGGTGGTCCTTGAGGAAGTCGCTCGCCACGAAACCGGCGACCACGTCGAGAGTCGGGGTCATCTGGTCCTCCGCGGCGACATGGACGGCAGCTCAATTCGCCGTGTACGTTCCACGCGACGTCGTGCCGGCACTCACTCTCCGCCGGGCATCTGTCCCGCGCTGCAGCCCGGTGGTCGAGCCGGGCGTGACGGCCAGGAGTCGTGTCTATAGTACGGTGACGAGCAGCCCGCCCCCGGTCAGCACGCAGGAGTTGACTGACGGCATCGATTGCATCGCTACCCTGACGCCACCTATCGTCCGGCCATGGTCTCCATCCGCGCGCTGCACTTCTACCCGGTCAAATCGCTGCGCGGTCTCTCGCCCCGGCGTGCCGTCGTCACCGACCGTGGGTTCGAGCATGACCGCCGGTTCATGGTGGTCGACGCCGCAGGTCGGTTCCTCACCCAGCGCACGCTGCCGCGGATGAGTCTCGTCTCGGTCGCGATCGACGGTGACGCGCTCCTGCTGACCGCGCCCGGCATGGACAGATTGGAGGTGCCGCTGCGGCCCGAGGAAGGCCGGGCCCAGGTCGTCGAGGTCTGGGAGGACCGATGCCAGGCGCTCTCGCTCGGAGACGCGCCCGCCCGCTGGTTCAGCGACTTCCTTGGCTTCCCGTCCATGCTCGTCCACATGCCAGAGGCGACGGTCCGAAAGACCAACCCCGCCTACGGCCTGGGTCGCGTCGGATTCGCGGACGCCTACCCGTTCTTGCTCGCCTCCACGAGCTCGCTCGCCGAGCTGGCACGACGCGGCGGCGGGGTCCCGATGGAGCGATTCCGCCCGAACATCGTGGTGGACGGGGCGCCAGCGTTCGCGGAAGACGCCTGGACCAGGCTACGTATCGGCGAGGTTGTATTTCGCGTCGTCAAGCCATGCGTCAGGTGCTCCATCACGACCGTCGACCCGGTCACGGGCGCTGTGGCCGGCGTCGAGCCGCTGCGGACGCTCGCGACGTTCCGGCGCTCCGGGGACGGCGTGCTGTTCGGGATGAACATGGTGAACGAGAACGTCGGCACCATCGCGGTCGGCGAGACGGTTGAAGTTCCGGGATGAGCGGGTAGGGTCCCCCCGGCCCGGCTCCTGCCATTCGAGTGCTCCTGCTCCAGCCGCGCTGCCTCAGTTCTGCGGGGGCGCCGCGCGGGGAGGGATTTGGAAGAGCGGCACCGGCCCACCCTCGATGACGACGAGGAGCGCGTGAGTGCCGGGAACACCAACGACACGGACACGGAGCGGCAGAGCCGTCAGGTTATCGACCGACATGGAATGGACCAGCTGCTCGGGGAATACGGCAGAGTCGGTCCCGCCTGCGGCGATGTCCATGACGGCCACGGAAGTGGTCATGCGTCACATCTACCGTTGCTTCTGGACCCGCGCTCGAGGGGCGCAGGGCTGCGCCGCGCGCTTGGCCGTGCATGGCGAGCCGAAACGAGCGAGGTTATACTTCCGGTATGAAAACGGCCATCTCCCTGCCGGACGCGGTCTTCCGGGATGCTGAGCGCCTCGCCCGACGCCTGAAGAAGTCACGCAGCCAGCTCTACAAGGAGGCGGTGGCCGAGTATGTCGCCCGCCACGACCCCGAGGCGATCACGGAGGCCATGGATCGGCTGGCCGCGGAGGTGGACACCAGGCTCGACAAGTTCGGCTCGGCGGCCGCGCGCCACGTGCTCGAGCGCTCCGAGTGGTGATCGCCCAAGGCGACGTCTGCTGGGCCGACCTTCCCGAGCCGGCGGGCTCCGGACCGGGGTTCCGCCGGCCCGTTCTCGTCGTCCAGGGCGACGCCTTCAACCGGAGCCGCGTCGCGACCGTCGTGTGCGTGCCGCTCACGAGCAACCTCAAATGGGCCGAGGCGCCCGGCAACGTTCTCTTGCCGGCGCGGAGCTCCGGGCTCTCCAAGGAGTCCGTCGCCAACGTCTCGCAGATCGTCGCGCTCGACCGCGCCCTCCTCACGGAGCGGGTCGGCCGCATCTCGAAGAAGCAGCTGGAGCTCGTGTTCGCGGGGCTGGACATCGTGCTCGGCCGGTAAGGCCGGCACCGCCCGCTCCGAACGTCGCCGGCCGCCCATCGGCCGCGTTGAGCGCGACCATGCTCAGGTCGCCGACGAAGAGGCGCGCCGTTGACCTTGGAGGGGAGCGCTGGCCCGCTACGCGGCCCAGCGCGCGGGGCGCGCCTCGAGCAGCCCGAGCAGGGCCTGCGCGCCGAGCTCGGAGCGCCACGCCTCGAAGCGGCCCTCAAAAAGGGTTCTTCCCGAAGGGCTGGCCGCCGGTCGCCGCGGCTTCTGCCGCCGCGTAGCTCGTGGCGGCGTTGTCCGAAGCTTCGCCGCCCGGCCCCGGCGCGCCTCGTCACCACGGCCGCCGCTTCAGGAGGTACGCGAGACCGGCCGCGAGCTATGAATTGCCGCGGCGCCCCAGCGCGTCGATGCTCCACGGGCCGCCGCCCGCGGCGGAGAGATAGAGGAACAGGAACGAGTACAGGGCGGCGGGGGCGCCCTGGTTGAGAACCGGCCAGAAGCCCCTCGGCGCGTGGGCGATGAAGTACGCGACCGCCATCTCGCCCGAGAGCACGAACGCGACGGGACGCGTGAACAGCCCGAGGAGGAGCAGCAGGCCTCCGAAGGTCTCCAGGACACCGGCCACGCCCGGCAGCGAAGCGACGGGAGCGGTGCCCCCGCCCGGCATGATCGCGCCGGGAAATGCGAACAGCTTGGCGGTCCCGACCTGCATGAAGAGGAAGGCGGTGACGATCCGCAGGATGCTGAGCAGGTACGGCGCCCACGATCGCCAACGCGACGTCAGACCGGAGTCGTTCACGAATCCTCCACCTGTGACCCACAGTCTATCGTCATGACGCACGGCGGGTCGGCCCTCGGTGGGGCCCCACCCCCGCACGGACGGACACCCGGCGCGCGACCGGACCACGCGGAGCGGCCGCAGCCCGCGCGGGCAGTCGCCATGCGCGGCGGCCCGCGGAGGTTACATCCGGACGGGAGGCAGGCCATGGACGAAAGGACGTACACGGGCGGCTGTCACTGCGGCGCCGTGCGGTATCGCGTCACCATGAAGCTCGAGGGCGCGATGACGTGCAACTGCTCGATCTGCTCGAAGACGGGCACGATGCTGGCCTTCGCCCCGGCGTCGAGCTTCGAGCTGACCGCCGGCGCAGAGGCGCTCACGGATTATCAATTCGGCAAGAAGAAGATCCACCACCTGTTCTGCAGCCGGTGCGGCGTTCGCTCGTTCGCGCGCGGTGCGATGCCAAACGGCGATCCGATCGCCGCCGTCAACGTGCGCTGCCTCGAGGGCGTCGATCTCACCGCCGTCCCGGTGAAGATGTTCGATGGGCGGAGCGTGCCGATCGACGGGTGACGGGCGAGCCGTCGCGAGCGCGTGCCTTTCAGGCGGCCTGAAAAGCACGTCGAGCAGCGGATGGAGGAGTACGCCCCGCGCAGGCAGCCAGCGCGCGACGAAGCAGGGATCAGGTCAAGTGGGCTTCGCTCTGATGCATGAGCCGGACGAGGGCGTCCGTCACGCCGGCGCGCGTCGGGCCGAGCGGCGCTCGCCGCGTGCCCGCGCCTTCTCGCGCTCGTGCTCGCGCGTCCTCACCGCGGTGCGCGCGCGGAGCGCGGCGAGGAGCCGCCGCGTGGACGCGGCGACCTCCGCGACCGCCGTCTCGAACGTCTCGACGTCCACGGCCGGCGGCCTGGTGAGGCCGCTGACCTTGCGGACGTACTGGACCGCCGCAGCCCGGATCTCGTCCTCCGTCGTGGGCGGCTCGAACCGATAGAGCACTCGGATGTTGCGGCACATGGTGCCCGTCAAGGTAGAGCCAGCGCCGCTCCCCGTCCACGCAACCTGCCGCACCCGCCGATGCAGCTCGCTCTTCGCCGGGGCAGGCCAGGGTCCGGCCCGCTGCCCTCCGCGCTACTGCGACGGCGGAAGAGCGGCGCGCGCGCACGCCGCCGCGCGCTCGAGCAGCAGGTCGCGTTCGCGTGCGTTGCGCGTGAGCCCCGCCGCGCGCTCGAGCTCCGCGCGGGCCTCGCCGACGCGGCCGAGCTTGGCGAGGAGGTCGGCGCGCACGCTCGGCAACAGGTGGTACCCCTGCAGCGAGGGCTCCGAGGTCAGCCTGTCGACGAGCTCGAGGCCCACCGCAGGGCCGAACGCCATCGCGAGCGCGACCGCACGATTCAGGTCCACGATGGGGGATGGGGCGACCCGGGCGAGCGCCTCGTAGAGCGCCGCGATGCGGCGCCAGTCCGTCTCCGCCGCCGTGCGCGCCCGCGCGTGACAGGCGGCGATCGCGGCCTGCAACGCGTACGGGCCCTGCGCGCCGCCGAGCCTCTCGGCGCGCTCGAGCGCCGCCAGCCCGCGGCGGACGAGGAGGTGATCCCATCGAGCGCGGTCCTGGTCGAGGAGCAGGATGGGCTCTCCGGAAGGCCCGATGCGAGCCCGCGTGCGCGACGCCTGGATCTCCATGAGCGCGACGAGGCCATGCACCTCCGGCTCCGCGGGGACGAGCTCGGCCAGGATGCGGCCGAGGCGGAGCCCATCTTCGCAGAGCGCCGGTCGCATCCAGTCGTCGCCGGCGGCCGCCGAGTAGCCCTCGTTGAAGACGAGGTAGATGACCTCGAGCACCGAGGAGAGGCGCGAGGCGAGCTCGGCGCCGCGCGGGACCTCGAACAGCACCCGCTCCTCGGAGAGGGTGCGCTTCGCCCGGACGATCCGCTGCGCGACGGTCGGCTCCGGGACGAGGAAGGCGCGCGCGATCTCCTCCGTCTTGAGCCCTCCGACCAACCGGAGCGTGAGCGCGACGCGCGCCTCGGTCGAGAGCACGGGATGACACGCGATGAAGACGAGGCGCAGCAGGTCGTCGCCGATCTCGTCGTCGATCGCGGTGTCCAGGTCCGGCACCGCCACCGCTCGCTCGGCCTCGAGCTCGTGACCGAGCTCCTCGTGCTTGCGCTCGAGGCGCTTGCTCCGGCGCAGCCGGTCGATGGCGTGGTGCTTTGCCGTGGCCATGAGCCAGGCGCCCGGGTTGTCCGGCACGCCCGACTCAGGCCACCGCTCGAGGGCGGCGACGAGCGCGTCCTGCGCGACCTCCTCGGCGAGCCCGACGTCGCGCACCATCCGCGCGAGCCGGGCGATGAGCCTCGCCGACTCGATCCTCCAGATCGCGTCGATCGCCTGATGCGCAGCGGAGGCCGTCACGCCGGCCAATCAGCGCATCGCGAGCCGCCGCGGCAAGGCGGGGTGTGCGCGGCTACTTCTTCTCGGCCACCTGCTTGCGGATGCGCTCCTCCTGCGCCCTGAGCTCGGGCGTGAATTCGGCGCCGAAATCCGACGCCTCGAACACCTGGCGGATCTCGATCTCCGTCTCCCTGAACGGGGAGCGCTTGACCCATTCGATGGCCTCTTCCTTGGACTTCACCTGCCACAGCCAGAAGCCCGCGATCAGCTCCTTCGCCTCGGCGAAGGGCCCGTCGATGACCGTCCGCTTCCCTCCGGAGAACTTCACGCGCGCGCCCTTCGAGCTCGGGTGGAGCCCCTCGGCGGCGAGCATCACGCCGGCCTTCGCCAGCTCCTCATTGAACTTTCCCATCTCGGTGAGCACCTCCTTGCTCGGCATCACGCCCGCCTCGGAGTCCTTGTCCGCCTTCACGATCACCATGAACCGCATCGTCGTCTCCCTTCTGGCTCGTTCTCGTTCGAAGCCGGGCTTCCGGGGGTGTCGTCCGGTGTCGACCCTGGCTCTACTTCTTCGTCGAACGGCGATCCGCGGGATCGACACGTCGGAAAGCGATTTCGTGCGCCGCTGCCAAGGGCGCGAGATGACGGCAGGGTTCCAAGGTCTCTTCCGGGCGGGCGGACCGCCGTCAGCCCGGGATGGGCACGCCCCGCGCGCCGGGGTATGGGTGTCCCCCGATGGCGGGCGACGACCGACGGCGTGGGATCGACGAGGGCGACCTCGCGGCCGCGCTGCGGGTCCTCGCGCGCGTCGCCGAGGACCGCACCGTCCTCGCCGGGCTTTCCGCCGACGCGCGCGTCGCCCTGCAGCGGCTCGCGGGCGAGGTGGCGCGCCCCGATCTGAAGGCGCGGAAGCGGCTGCAGAAGGCGCTCCTCCGGGGCGAGCACCAGGAGGGCAGGGTGCGCGACGGCGCCCTGCGCAAGGCGACAGGCATCCAGCAGCTCAGGCGAGCGCCGGTCTTCGTCGCCCCGCTTCCCGAGCTGCCGCCGCCCGGCGCCGACGCCTCGGCGTGGTGGCCGAGGCTCGGGGGCGCCGCTCCGGGGTCGCCGCCGGCCGGAGCCGCCCTCGAGAGCGACGGGCCGGAGCTGACGGAGCCGCGCAAGTGCTACGTCTGCAAGGCGCCGTACGTGCGGCTCCATCCGTTCTACGACCAGCTGTGCCGCCCCTGCGGCGACGAAAACCACGCCCGGCGCACCGCCGCCGTGGACCTGCGCGGGCGCCTCGCGCTCGTCACGGGCGCGCGCGTGAAGATCGGGTACCAGGCGGCGCTGCTGCTCCTGCGCGCCGGCTGCTCGGTCGTCGCCTGCACGCGATTCCCGCGCGACGCGGCGGCCCGCTACGCCCGCGAGGCGGACTTCGAGCGCTGGAAGGACCGGCTCTCGATCTACGGCGCCGACCTGCGCCACACGCCGGGCGTCGAGCACCTCTGCCAGCGGCTGGACGCGACGCTGCCGCGGCTCGACTTCCAGCTGCACAACGCCTGCCAGACCGTGCGGCGCCCGCCCGGATTCTACGCGCACCTCGTCGAGGCGGAGCACGCGCCCTGGTCGGCGCTGCCGGGCTCGCAGCGGGAGCTCGTGCGCGACTACGAGGAGCTGAAGAGCGCGTTGCGTGGCGGGCCGCCGGCGGCCGGCGT